>DASZGZ010000040.1:0-31954 GCA_035938355.1 Acidobacteriaceae bacterium | reverse complement strand
GTGCATTGCGTTCGCGCTCATGGGAGATGATCCGCCACGCCGCGATCGCCAGCACCAGCAAAGTGATCGCGCCAATGATCTTCCAGTTCTTCATCACGCCTCTTTCGACTAGATCGACCGCTGTTCCAACTGTTCCTCCGGCTGCAGCAGCGACTCCGCCGACAGCGCATCGGCATTCCGCAGCGTGGGGAAGAACGTCGCCCACAATCCGGTCACAATCAGCGAGCCGATCCCGCCCAAGACCACGGCGCGTACTGGCCCCATCCACTGCGCGGTCAGTCCGCTTTCGTATTCGCCCAGTTCGTTCGATGCGCCCACGAACAGAGAGTTGACTGCGCTGACGCGCCCGCGCATCGAAGGCGGGGTCGCCAGCTGGAGCAGGGAAGAGCGGATCACGACGCTGACCATGTCCGCCGCGCCCAGAATGATCAGCGCCGCAAGCGACAGCCACAGGCTGCGCGACAGCCCGAAGATGATCGTCATCACGCCGAAGATGGCGACGCAGAAAAACATCATGCGTCCGGCGCGACGGCGGATGGGACGGAACGATAGCAGGATCGACACTGTCAGCGCGCCCATAGCTGGCGCAGCGCGCAGCACTCCCAGGCCGCGCGCGCCGGTGTGCAGTATGTTCTCTGCGAAGATCGGCATCAGCGCCACCGCGCCGCCCAACAGCACAACAAATAGATCCAGGGTCACTGACCCCAGCAGCAGCTTCGCGCGCCACACGTAGCGCAGCCCGTCCAGCAGCAGGTCAAACGTGGTCGAGCGATGTTCCATGCGTCCCGGCCGCACATGGAGCATCCCGATCAGCACGAGAAAGCTCACCAGCGTGAGCAGCGTGAAGAGAAAGACCACCGGCGCTCCGGCAACGTGTCCCATGCCCCAGTGCGCCAGCGGCAGCGTAAACAGCAGGCCACCCACGGCCGGTCCGGCAATATTCGCGATCTGAAATACCGTTGCGCCCCACGTCACCGCATTCACGAAGTGCTCCGCCGGCACCAGGTGTGGCACCAGCGCCGAGCTCGCCGGGCCGCTGAACGCGCGCCCCGTTCCGATGAAGAACAGCACCGCATAGATCGGCACGATGCGGTGTATGCCGTGGAATGCAAAGAGAAAGAGTGTCAACGTGCAGACCAGTTGCAGCGAGTAGCAGACCAGAATCACCGCTCGCCGATCGAAGCGGTCTGCCGTGTGACCGGCGGGCAGCATGAAGAGCAATCCCGGTAGAAAGAGCGCGAGCCCGGTGTAGCCAAGGTCGATGGCGCGATGGGTGATCAGGTAAACCTGCCATGCCACCGCCACGGACTGCGCCTCCGCGCCCATGATCACGATGGCGCGGGCCATTTGGTAGAGCCGGAAATCGCGGTAGGCAAATGCGGCTGCGCCGCGACTGCCAGGCTCCTCTTTCCCAGGCTCCTCTTGCTCATTCTTGCTCATGCGGCTCGCTCCATTGTCGCAGGACACCGAGTCTGCGCGCTCGATTTACTCTTGAGTCTCGCCCGCCATGCCTGTTCCCGACGGCAACCCGCCGCATCCGCTGCACGAGTCCGCCGCGCCCCGGCTGCCTCTCAGTGAAGCCGCATTCGCGGCCTCCGCCGCCCTCCCCGAAGAAGGGACACCGCCGCGGCATCCTCTCCATCCGGTGTCGGGTGTTGTCGGTGTTTTCCTCTGTGGCCTTATCGCCTTCCTTACGCTCTACGCCACTCAGCCGCTACTCCCGCTGTTTGAGGGTCTCTTCCATGCCTCAAAATCGGCGGTCGGCTGGACCGTCAGCGCCTCCACGCTCGGCGTCGCCATTGCTGCTCCGCTGCTCGGCACCTTCACCGAGCGCATGAATCGCAAACGCGTCATTCTCGTCTCAATTGTGTTGCTCGCCGTGCCTACCTGCGCCGCGGCCATCTCCACTTCGCTCGGCTGGCTGGTCTTCTGGCGCCTGCTGCAGGGGCTCATTACGCCCGGCGTCTTCGCCACCACCATCGCCTACATCACGGAGGCGTGGCCGCCCACCGCGGTCGCTCCCGTCATGAGCATCTATGTCAGCGGCACAGCACTCGGCGGCTTCTGTGGCCGCGCAGTCACCGGCGTCATGGCAGACCACGTCGGTTGGCGGCCATCGTTCGTATTGCTCGGGCTGATCTCTCTCGGGGGTGCTGCGCTCGTGGCGTGGCTGCTTCCGGACCGTCCATCCTCGCACCTCGCAGCTGTCCGTCCGCCATTCCGCCAGGTCTTCCTGCCCATGCTCCATCACCTGCGGAACCCGCGCCTGCTCACTACTTACCTCGTGGGCTTCAACGTCCTGTTCTCGCTCGTCGGCGTCTTTACTTACATCACCTTCTATCTCGCCGCGCCGCCCTTCTCGTTGTCTACCGCCAAGCTCAGCCTGCTCTTTGTGGTCTATCTCGTCGGCCTCGTGGCTACACCGCTTGCGGGCGCGTTGCTACCGCGCGTTGGTCTGCGCAGCGGCATCACTGGTTCCATCCTGCTCTCGCTCGCCGGCGTTCTGCTCACTCTCGTGCACTCTCTCCCGGTAGTCGTCATCGGCCTCGCGCTTTGCTGCACCGGCGTCTTCATCTCGCAGAGCTGCGCCACCAGCTTTCTCCGCGAAGCCGCGTCGGAGTCCTCACGCGCCTCCGCCGTTGGAATGTATGTTGCGTGTTATTACCTGGGAGGAACAGTGGCGGGGGTCGCGCCCAGTCTGGTATGGAAGCTCGGCGGATGGACGGCATGCGCCGCCATGATCGCTGTCATCGATGTTGTGTCTATCGTGATCGCACGACGCGGCTGGAGAGACGCTTCGCCCGCCTAGGGCTTCTTGCCGTGCAGGTATGTCATGTACTGCGTATCCACGATGCCCAGGTTGCGGGCCAGCCCCAGCTTCGCCTGGTTGTAGCTGAGCGTGTCGGCGATCAGTTGCGACTGCGCCTGCGACAAGGTGGCCTGCGCCTGCACCACCGGCAAGTTGTCATCCACGCCGGCGGCGAAGCGATCGTTTGCGTCCGACAGCGCGCGGGTCGCCAGCTCCACGTTCTGCTGCGAGACGCGCACCAGCGCCTGCGATGAAGTCAGGTCCAGCATGCTGTCACGCAACTGCTGGTCGATCTGCTGCTGCAGGTCCGCCATCCGGTTCATTGTGTCGGACTTCTGCGCCTCGGCCACATCGGCATCGCCGCGGAACTGCGCCTCTTTGAAGATCGGCAGTTTCAGCTCGCCCATCGCGACAAAGGTGCCGTGATACAAACCATGCGTCACTCCGGTAACGCCATAGTTGCCGCTTGCGGTGAGGGTGGGCAGCCGCTCGTAGCGCGCCGCGGAGCGGGAAAGGTCTGCCGAGCGCACCTGCCGCTGCATGCCCTGATAGTCCTGTCGGCTCTGATATGCAAGGTGACGCGCATCCTCAATCGACATCTGCTCCAGGTCCGCATAGGGCGCAGCGTCCGTCAATTGAATGGCCTGCTCCACCGGCACGCCGATCTCCCGCTTCAGCAGCACTTTGTCTTTCTCGAATGTGTTCTGCGCGGCAATCACCTTCTGCTGCTGCGTCTGGTACTGCACCCGCGCACGCAGCTCATCCAGACGCGCCGCCGTTCCTGCTTCGTGCTCCGCCTGCGCCTGCTTCAGCAGGGTTTCGTCGGCGCGCAGCAGCGCCTCGGCGCTCTCAATCTGGGATCGGTCGGCCAGCGTTTGCAGGTATTGGTTGCCGACATTCAGCACCACCAGCCCACGGCTTGATTGGGTGTTGTAAAACGCGGCCTTCACGCTCTCCTTTGCCGAGCGATACCGCGTGATCGCCGCCAGATCCAACATTGTCCAGTCCAGCGCGGCATCCGCCGTCGTCACATCCACCTTGACGATGGGCTTGAAGTTCGCAATATTCACGCCGGGAAACTGTGGCGCAAACTGCGACAGCAGAGTCGTGCTGAACCCGAAGGTCGCCAGGTTGAACTGGTGCGCTCCCGTGGACGCCTCTGCCTTCAGATACGGCAGCACCTCATTCAGCGACTGGAGCCGCTGCGCGTCCGACTGCTGTTGCTGGATGCGTGCCTCCGTGATCGCGAGATTCGCCTGGATGCCGCGCTGAATCGCGTCATCGAGCGAGAGTTGGAGCGTTTCCGGCGACGCCGTCCCCATCGTCACGCTGCCGTAATAAGGATTCTGCGCCGAGCTCGGGTTCGTCAGCGATTGCAGCGATGGAGTGGTCAACCCCGCGGTCGTTGGCGTGTATGACGCCGTCTGTGATGCTCCCGTCCCGCCTCCTGTTCCTGATCCACTCCCGGCGCTCGCATCCGTCGTACCCGCAGCGCCTGCAGAAGTGGAAGGAGCCGAAGCATTCACGCCGGCACCAGCCAGCGCATCCTGCGCGTACAGCCGCTCACCGCCGAAGGCGATCGCGGCGCACACCATCCCGATTGCAATCCGTTGCTTCACCCGTTCGAGGGTCTCCAGAGGAGGAAATCTGACCTTTAGATCATTCGAGATGCGTCGAGTTGCCAAAACTTTGTGTCGGAGCGGCCATGATTCGTCCCAAAACCGCTCTTTTCTGCACCTTACACTGCGTCGCTGCATACAATTGTGCAATGTCCGGCCGCCTGACGCCACAGACCGAGTCCCCAATGCACGTGGTCCACGCGGTCTGCTCGCACGATTGCCCGGACTCCTGCGCCGTCCTGGTCAGTGTGGATGCCGACGGGCGCGCGCAGAAGGTTGCCGGTGACCCTGACCACCCCGTCACCCGTGGATTCCTCTGCGGCAAGGTCGCACGCTATCTGGATCGGGTCTATTCGCCCGACCGCCTGCTCTACCCCATGCGTCGCCGTGCCAGCGTCGCCAAGGGCCCGCTGCCTGCCGGGCACGAGGCGGAGAGCTTCGAGCGCATCTCCTGGGATGAGGCGCTGGATACAATCGCCCACCAGCTGGCCGTCATCACCAGCGAACACGGCCCCGAATCCGTACTGCCCTACTCCTACGCTGGCACCATCGGCGTGCTTGGCTACGGCTCGATGGACCGCCGCTTCTTCCATCGGCTGGGCGCCTCCCAGCTCGATCGCACCATCTGCGCCACCGCGGGCGGCGATGCCATCCTCTCCGTCTACGGCCGCAAGCTCGGCACCGATACCGAGCAGTTCCATCGCGCGCGCCTGATCATCGCCTGGGGTGCGAATATTCACGGCAACAGCGTCCATCTCTGGCCGCAGATCGAGGCAGCCCGCCGTGCCGGCGCCCGCCTCATCGTCATTGACCCATACCAGACGCGCACTGCGAAGCTCGCCGACTGGCACATCGCCATTCACCCCGGAACCGACGTCGCACTCGCGCTCGGCATGATGCACGTCATCTTCACCGAAGGCCTCGAAGACCGCGCCTACATCGATCAGCACACAGTGGGTGCAAAGGAACTCTCCGACCGCGCCGCCGAGTACACGCCCGAGCGCGTCGCCGCCTGGACCGGCATGACCGCCGAGGAGGTCCGTGCCCTGGCGCGTGAATACGCCACGGCGAAGCCCGCGGCCATCCGGCTCAACTACGGCATCCAGCGCTCGGAAAACGGCGGCACCGCTGCCCGCGCTGTCTGCATGCTGCCCCTGCTCACCGGCGCATGGAAAGATCTCGGCGGCGGCCTCCAGCTTTCCACCAGCGGAGCATTCCGCTTCAACACACGGACCCTGGAGCGGCCCGACCTGATGTACGCCAGCCCGCTCGGCCGCGCCGCGCGCATTGTCAACATGTCCCTCCTGGGCCACGCCCTCACCGAGCTCAGCGATCCACCGGTCAAGGCGCTCTTCGTTTACAACTCCAATCCCGCTGCCATCGCGCCCAACCAGAACACCGTGCTGCGCGGCATGGCCCGCCCCGATCTCTTCACCGTCGTGCATGAGCAGTTCTGGACCGACACCGCCGACTACGCCGACATCGTGCTCCCGGCCACCACCTTCCTCGAGCACGCCGACCTGCAGGGTGCCTACGGCCACTACTATGTGCAGCTCTCCGACCAGGCCATCGCGCCGGTGGGCGAAGCTCGCTCGAACGTCTGGCTCTTCGGCCAGCTCGGCCAGCGCATCGGTTTTTCCGAAGCTTGCTTCCGCGACACCGAACAGGAGCTGCTGGCCCAGGCCTTGCCTGACCCGAAGCAGGATGAAGCGCTCGAGACTCATCCACAGATGCACGGCATCACGCTGGACCAGCTTCGCGCCCAGCACAGCGTCCGCCTGCGCTGGGCGGGCGAGCCGGATGTGCCCTTTCAGCCCTTCGCCAACGGAGGCTTCGGGACGCCCTCCGGCAAGGGCGAGCTCTTCTCCGCCGCGCTGGCCGCGCAGGGCCTCGATCCCCTGCCGTCCTTCAAGCCTCCTAAAGAATCCCGCCATAGCGCCGGGAGTGCCTACCCCCTCGAGTTCCTCCCGCGCAAGGCCGACAACTACATGAACTCCACCTTCGCCAACCTCGCTCCGCACCAGAAGATGGAGTCGGCGCACACCGGCCGGCTCGAAATCCATCCCGACGATGCAGGCCGGCGCGGCATACAGGAAGGCGACGCGGTGGAGGTCTTCAACGATCGCGGCCGCATCCGCCTCGTGGCACAGGTCCACACCGGCGTTCCGGCCGGCGTCGTAGCATCGCGCCTCAACTGGAACAAGCTCTCCCCCGGAGGCAGCAACGTGAACGCGCTCACCTCCGAGCGTCTGACGGATATCGGACGCGGCCCTACCTTTTATTCCACGCTGGTCGAAGTGGCGCGCGTTGCACCGTCTCCGCATGGCTGAAAGTAAGTTTCAATGCGCGGGATGCGGACAGTGGAACGAGACCGTCGTCGATGAATCCGCCGGCAGCCACCAGAGCTACGTCGAAGACTGTCAGGTCTGCTGCAAGCCCAACCTCCTCGACATACGCTGGAACGCCGCTGACGAGGCTTTTATGATCTATGCCGAGCTCGAAAGTTAAGGCAGCGGCGGCCCTTGGCCCCGGGTTGCGCGCCGCCGATTCGCTCGCCTCGTTGGTCGGCATCCCCTCGGTTGCTATAGAATCGGCTTTCCAGCACGAAAGAGCGGAAGTTCGATTTTGGTTGCAGTGAGGGTGTGCCTATTTTTCCCGTCATTCGGCGGAGCATGAGCTCCCAGATCCAGCAGGACAAGACCATTCGTCCCCAGATCTTTCAAACTATGTCGCTCAAAGGCTTGGGTGCTCTGGCCCTACTCTTCTGCATCGTTGCGCCCGTATTCGCACAAAACAGCAACGTCATCTCTGAAATTCGCGTCATCGGCAACCGCCGCATCCCGAAGGAAACGGTTCTCGCCCGCCTTTACTCCCACGTCGGCGACAACTACGACCCAGCTACCGTCGAGCGCGACTTCAACTCGCTCTGGAACACCGGCTACTTCGAAGACGTCCGCATCGAAAAAGAGGACACCCCCAAGGGCGAGGTCCTGGACATCTTCGTCCGTGAAAAGCCCACTATCCGCGAGATCAACTACAAGGGGCTGAACTCCGTCACGCAATCCGATGTACTCGACCGCTTCAAAAAGGAGAAGGTCGGCCTCACTGTGGAGAGCCAGTACGACCCCACGCGCATCGCGCGGGCGATCACCGTGCTCCGGCAGCTGCTCGGCGAGCACGGGCACCAGTTCCCCACCATCACCCCGGAGATCAAGACCATCCCGCCCGCCTCCGTCGCGGTGACCTTCAATATCAAGGAAGGCCCCACGGTCAAGGTCGGCAACATCCGCTTCACCGGCAACCGGAATCTCAGCAGCCGCACCCTCCGCGCCTCCATGCGCAACCTGAAGCCGATCGGTGTTCCGCATTCCATATTTCTGGAAAACCTCTTCGCCCGCACCTACGACGCCAGCAAGCTCGAAGAAGACGCGGAGCGGGTACGTGTGGCCTACCAGAACCACGGCTACTTCAAGGCCATTGTCGGCGAGCCTTCCACGCACATCCGCAATGAAGGCGGCCTCTCGCTGCTCACCTTCCGGCCGAAGAAGGGCAAGCGCATCGACATCACCCTGCCCATTGAAGAAGGCGAGCGCTATCGCCTCGGCGGCATTACCTTCACCGGTAACGAGCACGTCAAGAACGTGAAGGCTCTGCGCGCTCAGTTCGCCATCAAGGATGGCGATTACTTCAACTACACCGCCATCGGCAAGGGCCTGGACAATCTTCGCAAGGCCTATGGCAGCCTGGGTTACATCAATGCCGGCATCGTTCCCAATACGCGCTTCGACGAGGCGAAGAAGATGCTGTTTATCGATGTCGACATCGACGAAGGCAAGCCGTACTACGTCTCGAAGATCGAGTTCACCGGCAACACCGTCACCCGCGATCCCGTGATCCGCCGCGAGCTGCTGCTGGAAGAAGGCCAGGTTTACAACAGCAATGTTTGGGAGCAGAGTCTGCTTCGCCTCAACCAGCTCGATTACTTCGACCCCCTCAAGGTGGACCAGGACTCCACCGCGACGCAGGATACAACGAACAATACCGTCTCCCTGCTGCTGCGCGTGCACGAGAAGGGCAAGAACTCCATCGGCTTGAATGGCGGCGTCAGCGGCCTCTCCGGCTCCTTCCTCGGCCTTAACTATCAGACCAACAATTTCCTCGGCCTCGGCGAGACGCTGAGCGTGCAGGCCAACATCGGCAACCTGCAGCGCAACCTGAGCTTCGGTTTCACCGAGCCTTACTTCCGCAACAAGCCCATCTCGCTCGGCTTCCAGGTCTTCTCCAGTAAGTACGACTACAACGCGGCCAAGAACTTTCAGATCGCCTCCGGCGGCGGCAACCTGTCAGCTGCGCAGCAGTCACTGGTGCAGAACTACAATCAGTCCTCCACCGGTCTTTCCGTGTCGACCAACTACTTGATCCGGCACAGCTTCCATCGCGTCGGCCTCACCTACTCGTTCGACAAGAGCTCGATCACCGCCTTCAGCCCGGCATCTACTTCGCTCTTCGATTCCCTTGCCTTCCGCAGCGGCATTGAATCCAACAACGCGCTGAACGGCATCTATTCCAGCAAAGTTTCGCTGTCGTACACCTACAACAAGATCGGCAACCCTTATAACCCGCACGACGGCGTCTCCTACACGGCGCTGATGCAGGTCGCCGGCCTCGGCGGTAACGTCAAGTACTTCAACCCGATCTTCGAATACCGTCACTTCAACGGCATGCACGGCATCAAGCCGAGCAAAGAGGGCCGCAACGTCCTCGCCTTCCGCTTCCAGGCGCAATACATTCAGGGCCTCGGCGGCAAGGTCGCGCCACCCTTCCAGCGCTTCTACCAGGGCGGCGAGCAGGAGCTGCGTGGCTTCGACATCCGCTCCGGCACCCCGTACGCCTTCATTCCCCAGCGCACCCAGTTCATCCTCACCAACCCGGATGGCACGCTCGTCCCCCGCGATCCCACCAACCCCACGCTCGGCAACATCACCATTCCTATCCCCACCTTCGGCATCGTTTCCGTCGGAGGTGATACCTCGTTCACCAGCAACATCGAGTACCGAATCCCGCTGGGCGGCCCGGTCACCTTCAAATTCTTTGACGATTTCGGCATGACCGTGGCCACGCGCCAGTCCCAGTTGGTTGAGAGTGTGATCGCCATCGATCAGCTCAATGCACCGCTCTACGGCTGCCCGGTCTACGTCAGCGGCTCCTGCCAGGGTGGAAGCCGCATCTCGTTCAGCAGAAACATCACCCCGATCGAAGGCGCGAACGCGGTTCCCCGCATGTCTACCGGCGCAGAGGTCTCGGTGCTGCTACCCATCGTCCGTGCGCCGTTCCGCATCTACTACGCCTACAATCCGCTCCGGTTGCTGGAGCAAATCCGCGGCGAAAACTTGATTACTCGCGACATGTTCCCGGCGGGCGGCGCCGGCGACTTCAGCTACGCGCAGTCCCAGCAGCTCTACGGCTCGCTCTACCAGCTGCGGGAGCCGCGCAAGACCTTCCGGCTCGCCGTCAGCACCACCTTCTGATGGGAGTTACCTGCAACCGGAGACCTGCTCTATAATCGTCGCAAGTTCCTGAGATGTCCTCTGTCCGTGTCTCTTGTGCACAACCGCGCCCTTCCGGGGTGGCCGCAACGGAAGTACGCAAGGGGGAGAGCACAGGGCAGCGTGCCGCAAGCGCCCCTTGTACTCGCAATCAGGACACAAGCAAGAACTCAAGGAGTTTCTCAACCAAATGAAGCGTTCTTTGTCACTCGTCTGCATGCTTGCGTCCACTCTGGGCGCGAGTGCGCTCGCTCAGACCGCAGCAGAGCCACCCTCCGCCCCCGGTGCGCCCGCTGCCACTGCGCCCGCCGGCCCCACCAAGATCGCGGTCATCCAATTCGAGGCCGTTGTCGGCCAGACCAATGAAGGGCAGCGCGCCTTTGCCGAGCTGAACACCAAGTACCAGCCCAAGCAGCAGCAGATCAAGTCCGAAAGCGACGAGGTCGACACGCTGAAGAAGGATCTGCAGACCGCCGGGGACAAGCTGAGCGATACGGAGCGCCAGGCGCGCCTGCGCACCATCGACGAGAAGGAAAAGACGCTGCAGCGCAATGTTGAAGATGCGCGTAACGACTTCTCGGGAGAGATGAACGAAAAGTTCAGCGGCATCGCGCAGAAGGTTGCCACCGTCATGACGCAGTACGCGCAGCAGAACGGCTACACCTTGGTCCTCGATGCCGGCTCGCAGCAGCAGCAGCAGCCGTCGACGATTCTCTGGGCCTCTGAGTCGACCAACATCTCCGAAGCCGTCCTGCAGGCCTACAACAAGCAGTCTGGTGTTCCGGCCCCGCCCGCCGGCTCTACGCCACCCCGGACCGGCGCAACGACCACCCGGCCCACGACCCGCACCCCCCCCACCACTGCCCCCCGGCCTACGACGCAACACTAGCCCAGCACTACCCGGACAAGCGGGCTTCGGAGGGTCTTCCGGAGCCCGCGGCAGACCTGTTCAAACCCTCGCCTCAGGTGTGGAAAATTCTGTGGATCGCGGGTTCTCCCCGCAAGGTCGATTCCGCATCTGTACCGAAATCGCGGCATGCAGACACCCTGAGTCGGCGCAAACCACTGATTAACAGATGTTTAGTGAGATTTACTGCCGAAGCACTTCTGTGAACAGGAAGTGAACTCCTAAATCGGATACATTAAGCTTTCCACAGATTGGCCGAACCGCTGAAAATCTAGCGCTTCATTTGCCGGCGTCTTCGCCGACTTTCAGCACTGCCAGAAATGCCTCTTGTGGTATGTCTACCTTCCCGATCCGCTTCATACGTTTCTTGCCTTCCTTCTGCTTCTCCAGCAGTTTGCGCTTGCGGCTGATATCGCCTCCATAACACTTGGCCAGCACGTTCTTGCGCAGCGCAGCCACCGTCTCTCGCGCCACAATCTTCGAGCCGATCGCTGCCTGGATCGCCACTTCGAACTGCTGCCGCGGGATTAGCTCCCGCATCTTCGACACCAGCGCCTTACCCCGCTCATACGCGAAGTCCCGGTGCACGATGATCGAGAGTGCGTCCACCGGCTCGCCCGAGACCAGGATGTCCAGCTTCACCATCGGTGACGACCACGAGCCGGACAGGCTGTAGTCCAGCGATGCGTAACCGCGGGAGACGGATTTGAGCCGGTCATAGAAGTCCAGCACGATCTCGTTCAGCGGCAGCTCATAGGTCAGCATCACCCGCGTCGGCGTCACGTACTCGAAGTTCTGCTGCCGTCCCCGCTTCTCCTCCACCAGCTTCAGGATCCCACCCACGTACTCCTCGTTGGTCAGGATGGTGGCCCGGATCACCGGCTCTTCGATCTCTTCAATCTCGCTCGGGTTCGGCCAGCGCGAGGGGTTGTCGACCTCGATCTCGCTCCCATCGGTCAGCCGGATCTTGTATCGCACCCCGGGCGCCGTAGTGATCAGGTCCAGATCAAACTCCCGCTCCAGCCGCTCCTGGATGATCTCCATGTGCAGCAGGCCGAGAAAGCCGCAGCGAAAGCCGAAGCCCAGCGCGGCAGAGCTCTCCGGCTCCATCGAGAAGGACGAGTCATTCAGCCTCAGCTTTTCGAGCGCCTCGCGCAGCAGGGTGTGCTCGTGCGAGTCCACGGTATAAAGTCCGGCGAAGACCATCGACTTGATGTCTTCAAAGCCCGGCAGGGCTTCCTTTGCCGGCCGCTCATCCTCCGTGATGGTGTCGCCGATCTTGGTGTCGCCGACATTCTTGATCGTGGCGACGAAGAACCCGACCTCGCCTGCCGCCAGCTCTGAAACCTCTACGGGCTTCGGCGTCAGCACGCCCATCGACTCCACGTCGAAGACCCGCCCATTGGACATCAGCCGGATGCGCGCCCCTTTGCGCAAGGTGCCGTGCATCACGCGGGTCAGCACGATGACGCCGCGATAGGCATCGAACCACGAATCGAAGATCAGTGCCTGCAGTGGCGCCTCGGGATCGCCGGTAGGCGGCGGCAGCCGGTGGACGATGGCTTCGAGGATGGCCTCGACGTTCTCGCCTGTCTTGGCGCTCACCGGAATGGCATCGGTAGCGTCGACGCCGACAGCGTTCTCGATCATCTCCTGCGTACGCACGATGTCTGCGCTCGGCAGATCGATCTTGTTGATCACCGGAATCATGTCCAGGCCATTGCTGATGGCGAGATAGGCATTCGCCAATGTCTGGGCCTCCACGCCCTGGGTGGCATCCACCACCAGCAGCGCGCCCTCGCACGAGGCCAGCGAGCGCGAGACTTCGTAGGAGAAGTCCACATGCCCTGGCGTGTCGATCAGGTTGAGCTGGTAGAGTTCGCCGTCCTTCGCCCTGTACATCATGCGGACGGCATGGGCCTTGATCGTGATGCCGCGTTCGCGCTCCAGGTCCATGGCATCCAGCACCTGGTGCTGCATCTCGCGCGCGCTCACGGATCCGGTCAGTTCCAGCAGCCGGTCGGACAGCGTGGATTTGCCATGGTCGATGTGCGCGATGATCGCGAAGTTACGTATGTGCTTGTTGTCCATGGATGCGGATATATGCTTTGCGAATGAGTCGTGTGTCAGATGCGTCCTGCGGGGATGAGCGAGCACGCGGGCGCAAGAGTACCGAAGTCCGCTCGAAGCTTGAGTTTATCATCGGCAAGCCGCGGGTCGCCGCTCTACAATGACGCGAGGACCACGTCTGAACCGCATGGATGTTTCAAAGCCCTCCGCCGCTATCGTTCAGGCGGCCCTCCTCCTCGCTCTCTGCTGCGGCCCTGCTGCCGCGGGGGCGGCGCGGCCATCCGGGCAAAAGAAAGCGCAGACTCCGCCGCCGGCCAGGAATGCGCAGCAGCCGCAGGCGCCGCCTACCCCGCGGGAACAGCAGGTAATCTCCGCCGCGCAGAACGACTACGAGAGCGGCATGCGCAATTACCACGCCGGCGATCCGGCCGCGGCCAAGCGCGACTTCGACAACGCGGTCGACACCATGCTCTCAAGTGGGCTCGATCTGAAAACCAGTCCGTCCCTCAGCGATGAGTTCGAACGCATCGTGGATGCTGTCAACGCTTTGGAGATGGACGCGCTGAAGCAAGGCAACGGCTTCGCCCCACCCATGGAGCAGACGCCGGTGGGCGTCGCCAACGACGTGACCTTTCCCGTGGATCCGAATATCCGTGCCGCCGCCGAAGCTGAACTGAAGACCACGCAGTCGGATCTGCCCCTGGTCATCAACGACGCGGTCACCAGCTACATCGGCTACTTCTCCAACACCACCACCGGACGCAACACCATCGTCAGCTCACTGCGCCGTGCGGGACGGTACAAGGACCTCATCGAACGCACCTTGCGCGAAGAAGGCGTGCCCGCCGATCTCATCTATCAGGCCATCGCCGAATCGGGCTTTCAGGTGCAGGCCGTCAATGGGCACTCCGGCGCCGCCGGCATGTGGCAGTTCATGCCATTCCGCGGCGCGTACGGGCTGGAGCGCAACGGCTGGGTAGATGAACGCTTCGACCCAGAAAAGTCCACCCGGGCCTACGCGCGCGAGATCAAAAAGAACTACCAGCAGTTTGGCGACTGGTACCTGGCGATGGCCGGCTATGACTGGGGTCCCGGCAACGTCCAACGCGCAGTCCAGCGCACCGGCTACGCCGACTTCTGGGAACTCTATAAGCGCAATAATCTGCCGCAGGAAACAAAGAATTACGTCCCCATCATTCTGGCCGCAGCCGTGATGGCGAAGAATCCGGTACAGTACGGACTCACCGACATCAACGCCGATCCGGCCGTAGCCGATGACACCGTAACCGTAAGCGGATCCGTCGACCTTCGTCTGGTAGCGGACATTGTCAACGTGCCGGTGCAGCAGATCGTCGGTCTCAATCCCAGCCTGCTACGCATGATGACGCCGCCTGACGAGCCGTACGATCTGCATCTTCCAACCGGCAGCAAGTCCACGTTCATGGAAGCGATTGCGGAGATCCCTCCGGACAAGCGGACCGCTTGGCGCTACCATCGCGTGCAACCGGACGACACGCTGGCAGCCCTGGCAAAGACCTATCACGTCTCCGCCGCGGATATCGCCTTCGTGAATCAGATCGAGCCGACCGCCGACATCTCCGGCGAAGATGCGCTGATTATTCCCACCGTTCCGCCAGCAGCATCCGGCATGCAGCGCAGCAGTGCCCGCTATCGCGTGGAACGCGAAGATACCTTGGTTACGCTTGCGGACCGATTCAACGTCACCACGGAGCAGTTACGGCGCTGGAACCATCTCCACTCGAGCGCCCTTCGCCCCGGCCAGACGCTCTTTGTAGCCGAGCCGGCGCATGTTTCCGCGTCAGCCAGGGGCAAACGCGGGCGCGGTAGCCGGGGCGGACGAGCGCACGCAACAGCGAAGAGCACCTCGAAGAGCGCTCACAGTAAGCAATCGTCGTTGGCGCAGACAAAGCCGCATCACAATTGATGGGTCGCTCGCAAAGCGAATTCGCGATGTATTTCTTGCATGGCGCGCGATCCTGCTCGGTCGATTCGCGCGACACGCAAGCGTTTCCCTCTTGCGTTCGGTAGCAGACCGTTGCATGCTGTTGCTATAATCCGCGCCGCAGGTGCAGTGGTCGATATTTGCGCTCGCTGCCACAAGCGAAGCCAACGAAGAGTGAAGCCCGGAGGCGAACAGATGCAGGACGAACGGAAGCTTTTAGCAGCGTACGACGATGGTGAACACGAGCCCGAGGGCAAAGACTACTCGGATGAGTTGGAAGAAGAGATCGACGAAGACGAAGAAGATGAAGAAATCAGCGTTCCGCTCTCTTCCGAGGACGACGGCAGCGATGATGACGACTACGGCGCGCCCGCGGGTGGGTCATTGACACCCACAGCTGGCACACCTGCGAAAAAGGCAGCTGCGAAAAAGGCACCGGCAACCAAGGCCGCAGCCAAGAAGGCACCCGCCAAGGCACCTGCGAAGAAGGCGGCGAAGAAAGCTCCCGCTAAAAAAGCAGCAGCCAAAAAAGCAGCAGCCAAAAAAGCAGCCAAGAAGAGTTCAAGCAAATCTGCCGCGAAGAAGAGCAGCAGCGCCCGCAGCGGCGGTAAGGCAGCCAAAAAGGCAGCCGGTAAAAAGGGTGCACGTAGTAAATCCACGAAGCGAGGTACTCAATTGGCGGTAAAGAAAGCAGCAAAGAAGAAGTCGGCGAAGAAGTCGGCTAAGAAGGCAACCAAGAAAGCGGCGAAGAAGAAGTCCACCAAGAAGGCCGCCAAGAAGGCAACAAAGAAGAAGTAGTCCAACCGTAGTACGAGGCAAGCAAAAAAGCCCGGCATCGCGCCGGGCTTTTTTGCGTCTGTACTCTGCCGCTTCGGTCTATCCGTTCTTCTTTTCCATATCCGCCAGCGTCGCCAGCACTTCCGTGCTGTGGTTCGAGGGATCCACGCTGGTCCATACCTTCACGATCTTTCCTTGCGGATCAATCAGGAAGGTATTCCGCTTGGCGATCTTCATGCCCATGTAGTTTCCCAACGAGCCATACTTCGAGACGGTAGATTTCTGCTCGTCGGAGAGCAGCTTGAAGCTCAAGCCGTCCTTCGTGCAGAAGGTTTTGTGGCTCGCGACCGAATCGACGCTGACGCCCAGGATCACCGCGTTGTCCCGCTCATACTTCGGCAGGTCTTCCTGGAACTTGTGCGCTTCCATCGTGCAGCCCGAGGTCATGTCCTTGGGATAGAAATACAGCACCACCCACTTGCCGCGATATTGGTCCAGGCTGACCGGCGTGCCTTCCTGCGAGGGCAGAGAAAACACCGGCGCCTGCTGACCAACAGCGGGCACGGAATCATCTGCGGCCCGCACGCTCCGCGTTGCGAATACACCCGCGATGGCTGCGATCACCAGCGCGGCCAGAACTGCATAACGTGACGTCGACATCGATATGCCTCCTCCAGAGGACCTTTTTATTAGAGCATTTTCCGTCTACCTGACGCAGGAACACGAAGAGAAGTGACAATTTCGTGAAGATTGACCCTATCCGAGTTCCAGCAATCGGCGCGCATGCTCCAGACCCCGCGGCTGCGCGATGATCGCGATTCCAGCGGCATCCGCCGCGGCCACAACCGCCGCACGATCGAAGATCAGCGTCCGCTCCGCCTCCAGCGACAGGCAGGTCGCGCGTGCTTCGCGCATCGCCACAATCGTGGCCTCCCCGATCACCGGCACGTCGAAGCGCATGTCCTGTTTTGGCTTTGCCATCTTCACTACCGTCAGGCTGCGATCCAGCGTGGATGCCTCGTCCTCGAGCGTGCGCATCAGCGCGCCTGCTCGCGCAATGGTCGCATCCGTGCCTTCCATCGCCTCCACCGCAACGCACGCCTGTCCCGCGATGACGACCGTCTGACCGATGTCGTAACCCGCGATCGCTGTCGCCACCCCGCGTCCGTATGCGATGTCTTTTCGCTCCTGCTCATTCGGGGCGCGGCGCGTCAGCACGCCCGCCTGTGCCAGCAACGGCACCAGGAAGGATGTGGACGAGATCAGCTCGATGCCTTCATCGTTCAGCACCTTCGCGATCGCCCCAAGCAGCATGTCCGTGTTGCGCGTGCGCAGGTTCAGCAACAGCTTGGCCAGCCGCCAGTCCGGCCGGATGCTCGAAAAAATCTGCTTGTGCTTCACCTGTCCGGCCATCACTGCCTGCGTTACAGCGGCGTGTTGAAATGTCTCGATCAGTCGCGAGAGTTCGCCAAGCGAAAGCCAGTGCACCGTTGTACCGGGGTCTTCCGCAGCGCGCGCATTCATCGCCGGGTCGGTCTCTTCACGGATCGCTGCCACCACCACCGGCCGCCCCTGCGCTCGCGCGGCATCGAGCAGCAGAAAAGGGAAGCGTCCGTTGCCGGCAATCAACCCCAGCGGCGCTCGCGGATCGTGCGGCTCGTCTGTCATCGCGTTGCTACTTCAGCACCCCGCGCTCGCTTGTCTCCACGAAGCGAAGCAGATACTGCACCTCTTCGCAGGCGTTCGCCTCGGCACGCAGAGCCTCCAGGGCCTGAGAAGTATTCCGCCGCGAAGCGAGCAGCAGCCGGTAAGCATGCTGCAGTGCGCGCAGTTGCTCCCGCGTAAAGCCGCGCCGTTCCAGTCCAACCTTGTTCAGGCCGTATGCACGCGTCTCGCGCTTTGCGGATGTCAGCGAATAAGGCAGCACATCCTGGGTGATCGTGGTGCCGCCGCCCACATACGCATGCTGTCCAATCCGGCAGTACTGGTGCACCGGGCACAGTGCGCCCACCGTCGCCCAATCCTCTACCGTGACGTGCCCGGCGAGCGTAGCCCCGTTGGCAAGGATGCAGTGATCGCCAATACTTGAGTCGTGCCCGATGTGTGTGTACGCCATGATCAGGCAATGCGAGCCCACGCGCGTCACGCCGCCGCCTCCGGCGGTTCCGCGAGAGATGGTTACGCATTCGCGGATCACCGTCTCTTCGCCGATCTCTACGCTCGTCGGCTCGCCGGCGTACTTCAGATCCTGCGGCGCCACGCCTACCGCCGCAAAACTGTACACGCGGCATCCGGCGTTGAGCGTCGTGTGCCCATCCAGCACCACATGCGATACCAGTTCACATCGCTCGCCGAGCACCACATCGGCGCCCACCGTGCAGTACGGACCAACCTTCGCTGTTTCGGGAACGATGGCCCCGGTCTCCACCAGGGCGGTCGGGTGAATGCTCACTCGGCAGCGGCTCCGGCAAGCGCCGGCGTCTCCTGCGGCTCCGCTTTACGCGCCGCCCGCGGCACCACCAGACATTTGATCTCCGCTTCGCACACCAACTTGCCATCCACGTGCGCCTTCCCGCGCATGGTGGCGCCGCGGCGGCTCCACTTCATCACCTGCACTTCGATGCGCACCTGGTCGCCTGGCACCACCGGCGCCGGGAAGCGCGCTTGATCGATCCCGGTAAAGACCATCAACTTGTCATCGCGGTCCGGAACTTCGGTTAACAGCAGCGCGCCCCCGGCCTGCGCCATTGCCTCCACCATCAGCACGCCGGGCATGATCGGATAGGTAGGGAAATGGCCCTGGAAGAAAGGCTCGTTGATGGTGACGTTCTTGATCGCCACGATCCGCTGCATGCGCACCAACTCCACCACCCGATCGATCAGCAGGAAGGGATAGCGGTGCGGCAGGATCTCCATGATCTCGGTGATGCCGAGAGAAGTTGCCGTCTGTGGATTCTCCGTGCTCATACGGAAGACGATTATATATAGCCGGCCGGCCTACTTCTTCAGCTTCCGGACCGCCGCATCCACGTCGAACATCTCCGGCGGAATCGCGCCGCCATACACCACGTTGTAAAGAAAACGCTGGTTCGTCATGTCGCCGTTGTGATATCGCGTGATCGAGAAGGGCGTCGAGATGCCGTTGAACTTGTGGTAGTCGTCGTACTCCTCGCCCTCGACGTTCTTGTCCTTGTAGACCGGGTCGCGCCACTCGAAGCTCCGCCGCACGGGGAGGTGCGAGTTCGCATCCAGGTCCAGCGTCAGGTTGTCGTTGGTCGAGGAGAGAATCGTGATCTTGTCTGCCAGATGCCGCTCCACCTGCTCCTGGCCGGCGTAGAGGTAAAGGGCGCCCGGGTCCTTCATCCAGACGCGAGCCACCACATCCACGGAGTGGTCACGCCGCCGCAGGTAGTCATCCATCTCTATCTTTGGGATGGATTGCTTTCCCTTATAAGTGACTTCCCATCCCTGGTCGCCGATGTACATCTCGTAGACCTGCCGCTTCTTGCCCAGCTCCACACGTTCCTTATCCGGCGGCTGCCGATAGTCCCAGAAGTCGGTGATGGCCCCCGTCGGTTTGCCCTGGTAAAAGCCGGATGTCCGTCCGATCAGCTCGTAGCCCGGCGCGTTCAACCATGCATCGCCGCCCAGCGCCTGGATCATCTGCTGCAGCAGTGTCTTCACCTTCTTCTGCTCGGCCTCCGTTGTCGCATCGCCGGCCGCCTGCGCGCGCAGGGCAAGCCCTCCGCACAGGAGCATTAGAAGCACCAGTCCCACTCGCCGTATCGTCATCCCACCAGCACCGCGCCACCGTTCACGTTCAGCACCTCGCCGCTGATGAAACCCGCCCACGGCGTGCACAGGAAGAGGATGGGTGCGGCAATCTCCTCCGGCCGCCCCACGCGTCCCAACGGGATGGTCCCAAAGATCTTTGCCCGACCAGCCTCCGTTGCCAGGGCCGGCGCGGCCATCTCCGTGTTCACCCAGCCAGGCGCCACGCAATTCACATAGATGCGCTGGGACGCCAGCTCGCTCGAAAGGCTCTTGGTCAGGGAAATCAGCGCACCTTTGCTTACCGCGTAATCGGCATGGAAGGCCTCGCCACGCTGGGCCGCTGTGGAGCTTACCAGCACAATGTGCCCCCGCACCTCTCCTTTGGACGCAGACTGCCGCTGCATGGCAGCCACTGCCGCTTGCACCAGCCCGAAGACGCTGTCCAGATTCACATCCATGGTGCGACGCCACTGCCGCTCATCCATGGTGGCGATCGGCGCGTCTTCCGGTGGCCAAATGCCGTGGTTCACGATCAGACAGTCGATTCGTCCAAAGGCGGCAATCGTCTCCGCCACCAGCGCGCGCCCCGCCTCGGCCGAGTTCAGTTCCTTGCCAAATGCGCGGCAAAACTCCACGCCCCCGCATTCCGCGGCGAGAGCCTCCGCGCGCTCCCGCGCCGCGCGATAGTTGAAGGCCACCCGCGCACCCGCTTGGCGAAAGAGCCCCACCGTAGCCGCACCAATGCCGCGCGCGCCCCCGGTGATCAGGGCGACTTTGCCATCAAGCGCCATCGGCACAATTGTCGATTGCATACCTGGACGCTACCGAAGCTTCAGCATGCGCGCAACCCGCCACAGTTTCAGCGTTGCTTTCCGCCCTTGGCCAGATCCTTCTTACGAGCCGCAATCAGCTTGCGCCGCTCTGTCGGCGGCATGGCCAGCACATCGCGCGTCCGCTTTGGCAGCTTGGCTTCAATGATCTCCCGCGCTGCGCGCAGCCGCGCCTCCAGCTCACTCGCCCGCAGCGCGTTCCATCGTTCCAGTGCTACCCAGTGGGCGCGCGCGAGGTAGGGGGCAGGGAAGACGCCGTCTATCTCTAGCAATTCCGCAGCGCCCTCGGGTCCGGCTGCAAAGGAGAGCACGCTGTGGCTGTCCGCATCCAGGTTCAGCACCGCAAACATCTTGCCGCCAATCGCCTTATCGCCCACCCAGAAGACCAGGTTGTTGCCCCACTGCAGCGTCTCCTCCACGTGGGGAAGACGCAGCAGGAAGGCGCGTGCGCTCTCGCTGTCCATCCCGAGAGTATGAAGCTGCAGCGTTAGACTGTCGACCGTCAGCGAGATATTCAACCTGCCCCACGCGTCATCCCGATGTCGCCGGATAGACAGGAGCACGGTGGAGACGCTGGATCGCAGCCGCCTGCCTTGGCGCTCTCGCATGGCGCGAACTTTATACTGTCTCCACGCATGCCTGACAGCACATCTGCCAACAACTTTCTCCCTGTCGACGAACAACTGGACTACCTGCAGAAGGGCGCCGCGGAGATCATCCGCGTCTCCGATCTGCGGGAGCGCCTGGAAGAATCGCGCAAGACCGGCCGCCCTCTGCGTGTAAAGGCGGGCTTTGACCCGACAGCGCCTGACCTCCACCTGGGCCACACGGTCCTCATGCGCAAGCTCAAGCACTTCCAGGACCTGGGCCATCGGGTCATCTTCCTGGTGGGCGATTTCACCACCCTCATCGGCGACCCGACCGGTCGCTCCGTCACGCGCAAGCCGCTGACCCGAGAGGAGATCGACCAGAACGCGAAGACCTACACCGACCAGGTCTTCCGCATCCTCGACCGCAACAAGACGGAGGTTCGCTTCAACTCCGAGTGGCTGGGTACGCTCGGCTTCGAGGGCATCATCCGGCTGGCCGCGCACTTCACCGTCTCGCAGATGCTCGAGCGCGAGGAGTTCCACAAGCGCTTCCAGGAGGAGAAGCCCATCTTCATGCACGAGATGCTCTACCCGCTGTCACAGGGCTACGACTCCGTAGCCCTCGAGGCGGACGTCGAACTCGGCGGCACGGACCAGAGGTTCAACTTGCTCATCGGTCGCGAGCTGCAGCGGCACTACGGCCAGCCCTCGCAGATTGTCCTCATGACCCCGATCATCGAAGGCACGGACGGCGTGCAGAAGATGTCGAAATCGCTGAACAATGCGATCGGCATCCATGAGGCGCCGGGCGAGATGTACGGAAAGCTGATGTCCATCTCCGACACCCTGATGTGGAGCTACTGGACCCTGCTTACCGATCTGAAGCAGAGCGAGGTTGACGCGCTCAAAGCCGCGGTCGCCCGCGGCGCCGAGCACCCGATGGATGTCAAGAAACGGCTGGCCCGCACCATCGTCGCCGGCTTCCACGGAGAGGAAGCCGCGATGCGCGCCGATGAAAACTGGGCAAAGCAGTTCCAGCGCGACGAGGCCCCCGAGGACCTGGACGAGATTGCTGTCTCGGCCGCCGAGGCCGGCTGGACAGCCGAGACCCATGGCATCCGCCTGGACAAGCTGCTGGTCCGGCTTGGACTTGCTGGCTCTGCCGCGGAAGCCACCCGCCTGGTAAAGCAGGGTGCGGTACGGCTGGATGGCGAAGCCGCGCAGGGTACGCATGCCCGGGTCGCGGTTCCCGGCCGCGTGGTAGTGCGCGCGGGGAAGCGCGCAAAGGCGGCGCTGCTCAGCTAACTGTCAGCCCGTCGGCCACGTGCGCTCCCGACACGCCCGTCGCCCCTATAGAATTGCGTTTCGCATGGACGATACTCATCCCGGTCATCCCCACGCAGCCTCTCTCGCGGAACTCGAACGCCGCCATGCCCTGGCCGAAGAGGCCGGCGGCGCCGAACGCCGCGAGCGCCAGCACCGCGCCGGCAAGCTCTCCGCCCGCGAGCGCGTCGAGCTCCTGCTCGATCCCGGAACCTTCGAGGAGACGGACAAGTTCGTCACCCACCGCGCCACCGATTTCGGCATGGATAAGCAGCGCATCCCCGGCGACGGCTTCATCACCGGCTACGGTGCCATCGATGGCCGCACGGTCTTCGTCTACGCCCAGGACTTCACCGTCTTCGGCGGCTCGCTATCCGAATCCAACGCCGCCAAGATCGTCAAGATCATGGACACCGCCATGCGCGTCGGCGCGCCGATCATCGGGCTGAACGACTCCGGCGGGGCACGCATTCAGGAGGGCGTCGTCTCGCTCGCCGGCTATGCGGACATCTTTCTGCGCAACACGCTTGCCTCCGGCGTCGTGCCACAGCTCTCCGCCATCATGGGCCCCTGCGCCGGCGGCGCTGTCTACTCGCCCGCCATCACCGACTTCATCCTCATGGTCGACAAGACCGCCCACATGTTCGTTACGGGGCCGGATGTCATCCGCACCGTCACGCACGAAGAGGTCTCCAAGGAAGAGCTGGGCGGCGCCGCCACCCACAACGAGGTCTCCGGCGTTGCGCACTTCCTCGCGCATGACGATCAGGAGTGCCTCGCCATGCTCCGCGAGCTCTTCAGCTTTCTGCCCGCGAATAATCTTGACGCGCCGCCCCGCCGCGCCACTGACGACCCCGTCGATCGCGAAGACACATCGCTCGACACCATCGTTCCTGCCGACCCGTCACAGCCCTACGACATCAAGGATGTCATCACCCGCATTGTCGATGACGGCTACTTCTTCGAAGTGCAGGAGCACTTCGCGCGCAATATCGTCATCGGCTACGCACGCCTGAACGGCCGCTCCGTGGGCATCGTGGCCAATCAGCCTGCATATCTTGCTGGAGTACTCGACATCGATGCATCGACCAAAGCCGCACGCTTCGTCCGCTTCTGCGACGCCTTCAACATCCCGCTGGTCACGCTCGAGGACGTTCCCGGTTTCCTCCCGGGCACCGAGCAGGAGCACCGCGGCATCATCCGCCACGGCGCGAAATTGCTCTACGCATTCGCGGAAGCCACGGTCCCCAAGCTGCTGGTCATCACGCGCAAGGCTTATGGCGGAGCCTACTGCGTCATGAGCTCGAAGCACATCCGCACCGATGCCAACTTCGCGTGGCCCACCGCGGAGATCGCCGTCATGGGTGCAGAGGGGGCAGTCAACATCGTCTACGGCCGAGAGCTGTCGCAGGCAGTGCGCGAGGCCGAAGCAAAAGAAGGCAAGCTGAGCGAGGAGCGCAAAGCCGCTGTGCTCGACGAGGCGCGCAAGGAGCGCGTAGCGGAGTTCCGCGAGCGCTTCGCCAATCCATACATAGCCGCGGAGCGCGGTTATATCGACGCCGTGATTCGCCCGCGCGAGACCCGCCGCCGTCTCATCCACGCCCTCGAGATGCTCGATGGCAAGCGCGACTCAAATCCGCGAAAAAAACACGGGAATATTCCGCTGTAAGAGGACCGAACTCACCAAAGAGCTGAGCGAGGACGAAGGATTGCGCCATCGCTTGGAGCGCCGAGCACTACACATTTCCCTGCCGCATCTGCGTGGCTAGGTACTCCGACGACCGCATCGCCAGCGCCAGGATCGTCATCGTCGGGTTTTGCCATCCCGCACTCACAAAGCTGCTGCCGTCCACCACAAACAGGTTCTTGATGTCGTGGCTCTGGCACCATTTGTTCAGCACGCTTGTCTTCGGGTCGTCACCCATCCGGCAGGTGCCCAGCTCGTGAATGCTGTAGCCCGGAGGGTTGGGGTCGTAGTTCTTCGCCAGCACTTCAAAGCCCGCCAAGTGAGCCAGCTCTACGCTCGTATCCACCGCGTCGCGCGCCATGTTGAATTCGTTGTCTGTGTAGTGAGTGTCGATGTGCAACGCAGGGACGCCCCACGCATCGACGACATGCTTGTCGATCGTGACGCAATGGTCATAGTGCGCCAGCACCTCGCCCATGATGCCCACATGGAAGCCGCTGCCGCTATAGCTCTCCAGCTTTTCTTCAAGCTCCCTGCCATAGGCGGCGAAGTTCTTCGGGTCCATCGGATGAGTGCTGCTCGATACGTTCAGCGCATAGCCGCGCAGAAAATCCTTCGCCTTCGTCTGGATGTTGCGGAAACGCGGAACGATTGCCGCGCCTTCCATCAGCTCGGGCGTGCTTCTGCCATCGCGCGCTTCGGGTACGGAGCAGACGATGCCCGCGCCGTAAATCTGGTCGATCAGGTAGTGACCCATGACGCCGCTCGAGTTCGCGATCTTCGAGTTCAGCAGCAGCCGCGTGCTCTCGAGCGTTCCCGCCGCCAGCACCACCACCCGCGCCTTGATCGACATCTCCCGCCGCGAGATGCGATCGACAAAATGCACCTCGCGAATCAGCCCTGTCGCCGGATTCACGCGCAGCTCGCGCACGACGACGTTCGGGATGGCCTCCAGCTTTCCTGTCTCGAAGGCATCCGGTAGCAGCAGGTTGATCGAACTGGCCAGGCCGTTGACCCCGAGCGAGGTGCGCTGCCTGCACACAGGTACGCCACGCTGCTCGCCCACCTTGCGGAAGCGTTCCATCGCGCCACCCCACGGACCTTCCATGGGTACAAAGTTGCCGTCCGGAAACTGAGGCAGCCCGGCGGGCTCGCCTTCGACGCGGAAGATCTCCTCCACTCGTGAGTAGTACGGCGCCAGGTCGGCGAGGCTGATCGGCCAGTCGTCGCCGAAGCCATCGTGCGACTTCGCCTTGAACTCGTAGTCGCTCAGCCGGAACGATTGCCGCGACCAGAAGAGCGACCGGCCGCCGAACAGGCGCACGCGCACCCAGTTGTACGGGCTCGCCAGCGGACAGGTGTAGGGGACCTCCTTCTCGTCGACCCATGTATTCGCGTTGAACTCGTTGGCCTGGAAGACGTGCTTGAGACGCCCCGGCTGCCTGAATCCGCGATAGGGCAGCGTGAAGGCTTGCCGCAGCTCCGTGTCCTTGCGTATGTCAGCCACCGGACCCGCGTTCAGCATGACGCAGGAGATGCCCTTTTCCGTGAGCACCTTCGCCGCCATGCCGCCCGAATGGCCCGAGCCAATGATCAGTACATCGACTTCATCCAGCATGCCTGGTTGAGCCCTCGGTGAAACGATTTTTCGGTTGGACGCGATCCAGGTCCGGATCCACTGGATACCAGTAAAGACCCTCTTCCATGCGCCGCTCGTCATCCGCCGGCAGAGCGTCGCTCCACGGCTTGGAGTTGATCGTCGCCGTGCGAATGTCGCTGTGCGCCAGGTTCATGAATTGCTCATAGGGATCGGTCGGCGGGTGGTCTGTCATCCACGTCCGCAGCCAAGGCCGGATCAATGCGTCGGCCTGTTGCAGATTTACGCCGGCAAAGGGAATGCCGAACCGCTGCTTCGCCTCCGCATCCAGCCGGTTCAGTCCATCGACGTACATCTTCTGCTTGTCCGCCGGCGATACCGAGATCAGAAAGTCCAGGAACTCGGGCGCGCCGGCATCTATCGCGCCCGGCGCGTTTTTCAGAGGAGGCATCAGCACTTCGCATAGCTGCCGCAGCGTTGCAAGCTGCTCCTGGGTGAAGAAGTATGTTCTGGTATGTGCCACGGCGTCTGGCACCAGCGGCGTCATCGGCAGCGGCTTCGCCTCCAGCAATCCGCGCATCCAGGGCACCGGACCCGGCGCGGGCGGCGGAGCGGCCTTCGGAAGAATCGGCGGCGGCGCGGATGGTGCCACCGAGGCCGGCGCATTCTGCCCCATCATCGTTCGTGCGCTCACAGACGCTGCAAGCATCGCTTTCACAAACTCCCGCCGTCGCATATCCGCTCCTTCGAAAATAAGAATTCGCCAGCATCGACAGAGACGGCCAGAAGCCTTGCCCGCCTCACCACAAACAAAGATAGTGAAATTGTCTGACTTTGCAACGTTGCGGCATATGGCGCGAGAAGAAGCGGCTGCAGGTGACGCATTCTGCGCCTCGCGTTTACCCTATCGTTTCGCGACCGTTGTTCCCATCGCAGGAGTCCCCGCCATGAGTGCCATCAGCACCAGCAACGCCGAGCACTACACCTGGCCGAGCGCCACCAGCGAGCATTCCTGCGACGGCTGGCATCTCCATCGCACCGATACGCTGAGCATCATCGAAGAGCGCATGCCGCCCGCCACCGCCGAGCAGCGTCACCTCCACCAGCGCGCAACGCAGTTTTTCTACGTGCTCGCTGGCGAACTCACCATCGAGCTCAATGGCGAAGAGCATCGGCTCATGCCATCGACCGGCCTCACCATTCCCCCACAGACGCCGCATCAGGTCTTTAATCGCGGCAGAGAAGACGCGCGCTTCCTCGCCATCTCCCAGCCGCCCAGCCACGGAGATCGCGTGGCCGCCGCGCGATAAAGCTCGCGTAGTTTTCCTCTCGAACAAATGGATGAACGAAAATCCCATCCTTCGGGTCACGACCCGGATGGGAGCGCTCCCATAAAGTGAGTGCGCATTCCTTATACGCAGATAGCTGCGCACGCCAACACGATATGTAACTGAGAACTGTACGCATGGCTCAGCGCGTCTCGTGAAATCAAAATTGCAGTCTTCCATTTATTCGATTGAGGCCAAGTCATTGAATCATTTTCCCCTCCTCCCAAACAAAGCCATCCTTCCTGCATCCAGAAAACCAAAATCCTTCCTCATCGCCCTCGCCATTGCCCTCGGACTGTTCGCCGCGCCGCGCCTGCAGGCGCAGGGCTGCATCGTCGCGCGCTCCCCGGAGCAGATCCTTCCCGGCATCGATCAGAACGGCCTGCCCACCGGCCAGGGAGGATTTCTACAGCCCGGCCACTTTCAGCTCACCATCGGCGAACGCCACCAGTTCTCCTATCAGCACTTCGTCGGCGACGTCTATCAGGAGTACCGTGCGCAGTTACACAATCAGGTCGAAAACCGGATCAATATCGTCACCGCGGACCTCATGTATCAATGGACGCCGCGCATCAGTTTCGAGATCAACGCGCCCTTTCTCTTCGCCTCGCGCAAAACGCAGAACTCCCCCATCAAGTACGAAGCACAGGGCATCGGCGATACCATCCTCGCGGCCAACCTCTGGGTTTTGAATCCGAAAAAGCCTTATCGCGGCAACGCTTCGGTCGGCATCGGCGTGCTGCTGCCCACAGGCAATGACGATGTGCAGAACACGGTGAATAGCAACACCACCGGCACCGGTCCTGCGGTCGAGGTGACCGCTCCGGTTGATTACTCCATCCAGCCGGGCAATGGCGGATATGGCATGGTCCTGCAGTGGCAAGGCTTCCGCGCGGTCGGCAACAACCTCATCTTCTACACCGATGGCGATTACATCGCCTCGCAGGGTGATACGAATGGAGTTGCCAAGGGCGCGACCCTGAGCACAAAGACTCCGCTGACCAACTATGTCGCGCGCTCCGATCAATACCTGCTGGAGGCGGGTGTCTCCGTCCCCATTCGCCAGGTGCGCGGCCTCGCCATTGTCTTCGGTCCCAGATGGGAAGGAGTGCCCGCGCGCAATCTCTTCCCCAACAGCAATGACGGCTTCCGCCGTCCCGGCTTTGCTGTCTCTGCCGGCCCCGGCGTGCAGTACGGCCGCGGCTCCAACATCCTCAGCTCCAGCGTCTTCAAGGCCATCCATCGCGATCGCACCACCAGTGTTCCGGATGAGGTCTACGGCACACACGGCGATGCGGCCTTCGCACAGTACGTATGGCTCGCCAGCTATACGCACCGGTTCTAGCGGAGCTTCAGTGATTCGTGTGCAGAAAATCCTCATCCTCTGCGTGCTCGCGATGCTCACCACCATTGAGAGCGCCGACTCCGCGCCGAAGCTCTCGCTCAAGGATCTGCATGGCCAGACACAAAAGCTTGCGGCGCGCCACGGTAAGATCGTTGTTTTGAACTTCTGGGCCACCTGGTGCGAGCCGTGTCAGGACGAACTGCCACGGCTCTCCCGGCTCTCGCAAAGTTACGCAGGCAAAAACGTTCAGTTCATAGCCGTCTCTATCGACGACGCGAAGGACCGCGCGAAGATCCAGCCGTCGCTGCAACGCCTCCACGTCGATCTCGAAGTCTGGACCGGCGCGGATCTGGATACGCTCGATAAATTCGGGCTCGGCAACGTCGTTCCCGGCACCATGGTGATCGACGAAAACGGGCAGGTGGTCGCCCGTGTGATGGGCGAGGCGCGCGATGAGGATGTGCGGACACCCGTTGACTGGCTCCTTCAGGGACGCGCCGGTCCTGCTCCGCCTCCGCTCCTCAAGCGGTACTGAACTCCTTCCGGTACAACGTCCGGCGTTTCAGGTGGCTTCCGTCGGCCAATCGAGCATCTATTGAGGGACAATAACCAGACAAGGAGCTCCTCATGTCCCCCCAAGGTCAGGTGCGTCTCGTTCCCATCCCCAACAGCGATCACCCCGCGCCGCGCGACTGCCGCCAGGTCGGCAAGACATCTCCAGGCCAGCAGATCACCATCACGGTGATTCTCAAGCGCACGAAGCCACTCAATCTTGCCGACTTGAAGGGCCGCCATCTGACGCGCGAAGAGTATCTGAATACCCACGGCGCTACACAGCAGGCCATGGATCAGGTGCGTGCCCTCGCTGCGCGCCACGGGCTCACGCTGGTCCATGAAGATCGCGCCGCGCGGCGCGTCTGGCTGCGCGGCACGGCGCAACAGATGGAGCAGACATTCGGAGTCAACCTGCAGGACTACGAACACACCGCGATCAAGCCCGCCGGCCGTTACTTCCATGCCTTTACCGGAAAGGTGTCCGTGCCGGAGCCCGAATCCGCCGTCATCGAAACCGTTCTCGGCCTCGATACCCGTCCCATCGCCCGGCCGCATATCCGCTGGCGCAAGCAGGCTGCGGGAGCTGCCTCTCCAAACGCGGCGAATGTCAGCTTCACCCCGCCGCAGGTGGCGGCCGCCTACGACTATCCCACCACCGTCAATGGCACAGGCCAGTGCATCGCGCTCATCGAGCTCGGTGGCGGTTACGAAGACTCCGACATTCAGACCTACTTCGGGCAGCTCGGCATCACTCCGCCCACCGTCGTTGCCGTACCGGTCGATGGCGGCACCAATTCACCCGGTGATCCCAATGGCGCCGATGGCGAAGTCGCACTCGATATCCAGGTCGCCGGTTCCGTCGCGCCCGGTGCGCGTATTGCCGTCTACTTTGCGCCCAACACCAATCAGGGTTTTCAGGACGCCATCTCGGCCGCCATCCACGACACCACCAACAATCCCTCAGCCATCTCCATCTCCTGGGGCGGACCCGAGTCTTCATGGGCTGCGGCCTCGCTCGCAAGCTTCGACAACACCATACAAACAGCAGCCGCCCTCGGCGTTACGATTACGGTCGCCTCCGGCGATTCCGGATCAAGCGACGGCGTCACTGACGGGGCAAACCATGTCGACTTCCCCTCCTCCAGCCCGCATGTGCTGGCCTGCGGCGGCACGCAGCTTGAAATCTCGAAGGGCGTTCGCACCGGTGAGACGGTTTGGGACGATCTGTCGCAGGGCGGCGGAGCCACCGGTGGCGGCGTATCCAGTTACTTCCCACTGCCTTCGTGGCAATCCGGTGCAAACGTGCCGGCACCCAACGGTGGCGGCGGTGGCCGCGGCGTGCCCGATGTCTCCGGCGATGCCGCACCTGAGTCCGGCTACCAGGTTCTGATCGACGGACAAACCGCCGTCGTCGGCGGCACCAGCGCTGTCGCGCCTCTCTGGGCGGCTCTCGTCGCGCTGGTCAATCAGCAGACCGGCCGCAACTCCGGCTTCCTCAACCCCACGCTCTACTCCGGCGGCGAAGCCAATTTTTATGACATCACCTCCGGCTCGAACGGCACCTTCAAGGCGGCTCCGGGCTGGGATCCATGCACCGGCCTGGGCTCGCCCGATGGACAGAAGATAGCCACTCTGATTGCTAGTAGCGCAACCTGAGTTCGAGTCAACCGTCTTCTATTCAGATTTAGTGTCGTGCTGGCCGTGGCCGTGCCGCACCCAGTGCCACAGCTTGCCCAGTCCGAGGAGGTGCCGATGATGCCGTTTTGCTGGCGGCGGCACTCCCGCGGTGGCACCGCTTGGTATCGGGTGCGGAAGCGGCAGCCGCGCGTGAGTGCGCCGCTTGACCGGCGGCACTGCGGAGATATCCGGGGTCGCCGGTCCGCTGGTCTCCGGCAGGGAAGCAAGATCTGCGGGCTTCGGCGGTTCCAGATTGGCGTCGCCCGCGGCAGGCGCGGCGTGATTCACCGGAGCCGGAGTCGGCGGGTGGTAGTCCCACTCTGCCCCGGGTTCGCGACCGAAGAAGAACCCCCGGGGCGCCAGCGCCCAGGCGATCAGACAGACGAGCACGATCGCCAGTGCCACTCCGCCCTCCCTCTTCAGCAACGCCGTCTGGACCCGGCTCAAGCGTACGACCGCATCCGCAGCATCGACACTGACGAGGCCCGCGTTCGTCAGCGCCATCGCCTCAGGCGATGTCATCGTTGATTGATCGGGGCCCGCAGCTTGAGCGCTGCCCGTGCCTGCGCTTCTGCTTTCTTCGACAACCTTCGGCGCCGCCTCCGCAGCTCCCCTCTCCTGCGGACGCTCGCCCTCCAGCCGTTCCAGTTCGTCAAGGCGGGTCCGCAGCCCTTCCAGGTCCTTCGTGCCCAGTCGCAGCCGTCCCTCCCGCAGCCCGGGCGCAATACTCTTTAACGCAAACTCGATCTCCGCATTCACTTCGGCGAGTGCATCGGACACCATGGTGCGCGTCACCCTTAACCAGTGCTCGCGCCCGCGCAGCATCATCACGGAGTGGAAGGTCGCAAAGCGGCCGTGCCAGAAACTCGCCCCATCGCCTTCTGTAGCAGCAGAGGCCACCAGCGTCAGCCGCGGCGCTTCAACTTTGCAGTGCTCACGCAGCGTCCTGATCAGCCGGTCGCGGGCCGCCAGGCGTTCTTCATTGCTCACCCCATCCGCATTCTCAACGACAATCTCAAGCCGCGCTCCGCCGTCGGGCAATCGGCGCAACATGGCCTGGCTTGTCTCGCTCAGCGCATGGTCTGCATTCAGCACAAGAATCCACGCGTCCGCCTCTTCGGCATATTTCAATGTGGTCACGTCGGGTTCGCCGCTCGCCAGCACCGGCGTGTCGATCAGCGCAACTCCGCTCTTCAGCGTCGGGTTCGGCAGCCGGATCGTCTCCATCATCCGACCCGGCGTCTCGCCTGCGGTCAGTCCCAGCGGCATGCTCACAGAACATTCCGGCGCTCTACCATACTCCAGCCGGATGCATGCCGTCGTCGGCTTCGGCACCTGTGCCAGCTTCGGCCCCAGCAGCCGCTCCAGAAAGCGGCGCTTCAGCTCTTCGTGCTCGCTTAGCAACATCACAACCGCGCGCGGCCCGGCAAGGCGCTGCTCTGCCGTCTTCAGCGTCGATTGCAGATTGGGACTGCGCTCTTTCAGCTCCAGCCGGTCGACCAGGGACCGCAGCTCCGCCACGAGCACACGCAACCCGTCCACCGCATCTGTTCGCTG
>DASZGZ010000039.1:0-8644 GCA_035938355.1 Acidobacteriaceae bacterium | reverse complement strand
GCAGCCTCGTTGTTCACGCCGTACTTCAGATACACCCGCAGCACCTGGCGGCCCTCTTCTTCCGTGGCCTTGTAGTTGGCGATGTAGCCCTCTTCCTTCAGAATGCGGGCGATCTCGGCCTTCAGCTTCGAGGCGGGAACGTCCAGCTTCTGATGGCGGGCGCGGATCGCGTTGCGGATGCGTGCCAGAAAATCGGCGACTGGGTCGGTAAAGCTCATGCTCTCTCCTTCATCCTCCGTTCGCTCCGGCCTATATATCGATCAGGCTAGAGAACCAGCGAAGATGGTGTAGCTGGCCGTGCTCGGCACGTCCAGGGTGTTCAAAATGCGTCGTGCGTCTTCCCTACCAGGAGGACTTCACGACGCCGGGGATCTCGCCGCGCAGCGCGAGTCCGCGGAAACACAGGCGGCAGACGCCGAACTTGCGCAGGAATGCGCGTGGACGGCCGCACAGCTTGCAGCGGTTGTGCTTGCGCGAGGAAAACTTCGGCTTCCTGGCGTCCTTGACACGTTTTGCAGTGGTCGACATTTTCTTTTAGGTCCTCGTCTCTTCCGCTTAGGCAGCAGCCGTGCGGAATGGCATGCCGAACTGCCGCAGCAGCGCGCGTGCCTGGTTGTCGTCCTTCGCCGTCGTGACGATGGTGATGTTCATGCCCTTCAGCTTCTCCACCCGGGCATAGTCAATCTCCGGAAAGATGAGCTGATCGCGGATACCCAGCGTGTAGTTGCCGCGCCCATCGAAGCTCTTTGTCGAGACGCCGCGGAAATCGCGCACGCGGGGCAGCGCAATGGAGATCAGCCTGTCCAGAAATTCGTACATCTTCTCGCCGCGCAGTGTCACCATCGCCCCGATCGGCATACCCTCGCGCACCTTGAAGGCCGCGATCGACTTCTTCGCCTTGGTGGACACCGGCTTCTGCCCGGCAATCGCCGTCAGGTCTGCTACCAGCGGATCGAGCATCTTGGGATTCTGGGTCGCTTCGCCCAGCCCCATGTTCAGCACGATCTTTTCCAGACGCGGCACCGACATCGGGTTCTTCAGGCCCAGCTCCTTCTGCAGCGCTGGCCGGATCTCTTTCTGGTACTTCTCATGCATTCGTGTTGCCATCGTCTCGTCTCTCTCCGCTCTCTGCCACGGTCCCTGGAGTGGGCTTGCCTTGTTCCTCGCCCGTATACCGTTGCGTGGCGTCGTACAGTGCTTCGTTTCCCTCTACTACTTCTTCCTGCCCTTGGGCGCGATCGTCTCGCCGCACTTCTTGCAGACCCGCACCTTGGTATCGCCTTCAAACTTGTAGCCCACGCGTGTCGGGCCGCAGCTTGAGCAGACCAGCATCACGTTTGAAATCTGGATCGGCGACTCCTGCTCCGCGATCCCGCCTTTGATATTGCGCTGCGGATTTGGCCGCACATTCTTCTTCACCACGCGCACGTGCTCGACCAGCAGCTTGCCCTTCTCCGGCATGACGTGCAGCACGCGGCCTTTCTTGCCCTTGTCCGTGCCGCTGATCACCATCACGGTGTCATTGCGCTGAATCTTCAATCCTGCCATCTCGTCTCTCCCACTCTTCTGAGCCCGGCCCTCTTAGAGGACCTCGGGGGCCAGCGACACAATCTTCAGAAACTTCTTCTCACGCAGCTCACGGGCCACCGGACCGAAGACGCGCGTGCCCACCGGCTCGCCCGCTTCGTTGATCAGCACCGCGGCATTCTGGTCAAAGCGGATATAGGTGCCGTCGCGGCGGCGTGCTTCCTTGCGCAGCCGAACCACAACTGCCCGTACGACCTTGCCCTTCTTCACCTGGCCATCCGGCGAAGCTTCCTTCACCGCGGCCGTGATCACATCGCCCAGGCCGGCCTTCTTGCCGCTCGCGCCGCCCAGCGGCAGGATCATCTGCAGCTTGCGGGCGCCGGAGTTGTCGGCGACCTCGAGCATCGATCTCATCTGCACTGCCATCGTTCTTATCTCCGTTTCCTGCCGGGTTCCTGCTAAACCTTGTGAACCTGCGTCCTGAATCTGCCGCGCAAGCCTATACCGTCAATTCAGGCGCGGCTGCCGCCTCGGCCGCCTGCACCTGCGCCAGGGTCGAGCGCCGCAGGATCTCCTGCAGCTGCCAGCGCTTCAGCTTGCTCAATGGCCGCGTCTCGCGGATGCGCACCATGTCGCCCACGCGCGCCATGTTCGCTTCATCGTGCGCGTAAAACTTTTTGGTCAACCGCACCGTACGCTTGTACTTGGGGTGCGCCTTGCGCATCTCCACTTCGACCACGATGGTCTTCTGCATCTTGGTCGAGACCACGTGCCCTACCTTTTCATTGCGGCGGTCGGTCGCGGCCAGCTGCTCGTTCGTCATCACCTGCTCGCTCATCGCTTACCGAGCCTCCTTTTTCTTGGTCTTCCGGGCCGTCTTCGTCGCGCCGGTCTTTTGCACCTTCTTCGCCGCAGCCTTCTTGGCTGTCGATTTCCGGGCTCGCTTGGCCGCGGTCTTCTTCTTCGCCTTGGGCGCGGCCTCTGTCTCCGGCTGACCATGCAGCGCCGCATTCAGTCCCAGCTCGCGCTCACGCGTGATGGTCTTGATGCGCGCAACGTCCTTCTTCAGACCGCGCAGCTTCTTCACACCTTCGGTCTGTCCCAGGCGCATCTGGAAGCGCAGGCGGAAGAGCTGCTCGGAGGCCTGCTGCTCCTCGTGCTTCAGTTCGTGTGGGCCCAGGTTACGAATCTTGTCCAGTTCCATCTCGTCTTCTCTTCCGGGCCGCTCTCAGCGGGCATGCCCTTCATCATCTAGCCGATCTCGCAACCGGCTTCGCATCTGTCCGCCTCGCACCATCCAGTGCTGCGGAGTTCACTTCACTTACTTCTTTACCGCCGTCGTCATCACCACATCGTGACGCATCACGAAGCGGGTCTTCAGCGGAAGTTTGTGTGCCGCCAGCCGCATCGCTTCCTGCGCGACGTCCGGTGCGACACCTTCCATCTCAAAGAGCACCTTGCCTGGCCGCACCACGGCAACCCAGTGGTCCGGCGCGCCTTTGCCCTTACCCATACGGGTTTCGGCCGGCTTCTTGGTCACCGGCTTATCCGGGAACAGACGCAGCCAGATCTTGCCGCCACGCTTGATGAAGCGGGTCATCGCCACACGGCTCGCCTCAATCTGGCGATCCGTGATGTAACCGCACTCCATGACCTTTAACCCGTACACACCAAACGAAAGCTCAGAGCCGCGCCACGCCTTGCCCTTCATGCGCCCGCGCTGCTGCTTCCGGTACTTCACCTTCTTCGGCATCAACATAAGAAACTCCAGCTAACAAGCTGCTAATTCGCAAACTCTCGACAATCAACTCATCTTCCAAGCCAGTAGCCAGGAGCTAGTAGCCAGAAGCTGCTGCTTAAAATACCGAGCTGCCGATCTCCTTCGGCTGACGGCGCTTCTGCTCGTACACATCGCCGCGATAGATCCACACCTTCACGCCGATCACGCCATAGGTCGTACGCGCCTCGGCAAAACCGTAATCGATGTCCGCGCGGAGCGTGTGCAGGGGCAAACGGCCCTGCAGATACCACTCCGACCGGGCAATCTCGTTGCCATTCAACCGGCCTGATACGCGCACCTTGATGCCCTTGCAGCCGAAGCGCAGCGCCGAATCGACCGCCATGCGCATCACGCGGCGGAATCCGGAGCGCTTCTCGAGCTTCAGCGCAATGCTCTCAGCCACCAGCTGCGCATCCAGCTCCGGCTTGTTCACCTCGACGATGTCGATGGTGACATCGCGCTTGGTGCGATCCTGGATCTCGGCCTTCAGCTTGTCGATCTCTGCGCCCTTGCGCCCGATCACGATGCCCGGACGCGCAGTGCGGATGATGAGCCGCAGCTTCTTGCCCGGCCGCTCAACTTCGACCGAGCTCACGCCGGCCAGCTTCAGCTTCTCCTTCAGCTCACGCTTCAGCTGAACGTCTTCGATCAGGAGCTTGTCGTAGTCGCGAACCACAAACCACCGCGACCGCCACGGCTTGTTCACACCCAGCCGGAATCCATAAGGATGGACTTTCTGTCCCATACGCTTCCTTTACTTGCCCGCCTTCGCGGACTTGGTTCCTTTGGCGGCGGCTTTCTTCGCCGGCGCCTTCTTTGCGGCATTTTTGGTCGCGGCCGTCTTCTTCGCAGCCGGTTTGATTGACTTCTTCGCGGACTTCTTGCCCTTCGGCGTCGCCTCGCCCTCAGGCCCGACCGTCGTGACCAGACCGGCAGGCTTGCGTTCGGCCACCGCGATCACGATGTGCGACATCCGGCGCTGGTAGCGGAACGCGCGTCCCTGAGGAGCCGGGCGAATGCGCTTCATGCGCGGTCCGTCGTTGGCCAGCGCCTGCTTGACGTAGAGGTTATCGACGTCCACATCGAGGCCCTGCTCCTGGCTCAGGTAGTTCGCGTTCTGCACTGCCGAACGCAGCACCTTCTCCACCAGCGGCGCGACACCCTTTTTGGTGAAGGCCACGGTCTGGAGCGCTTCGCCCACGCGGCGACCCTTGATCAGATCGAGCACCAGCCGCGCCTTCTGCGGCGATACGCGCTGGTAGCGCGCTTCAGCTCGAAATTCCTGTGTCTGTTGCATAGCTTGCCTTCCTGCCTTCGATCCTTGCGCTTAGCGCGGCTTCGCCGTGGTTTCGGCAGCCTTCGCCGAGTGGCCCTTGAAGGTCCGCGTCGCCGCGAACTCACCCAGCTTGTGGCCCACCATGTTCTCCGTCACGTAGACCGGGATGAACTTGCGCCCGTTATGCACCCCGATGGTGTGTCCCACCATGTCCGGGTGAATCGTCGAGCGGCGCGACCAGGTGCGCACCAGCTTCTTGTCATTCGCCTGGTTCATCGTCTCGATCTTCACCATCAGGTGCGTGTCGATGAACGGGCCCTTCTTGGTGGAACGTGCCATCTTTTGTCTCTCCTACTTGCTACGACGACCGACGATGAACGCATCGGTACGCTTGTTGTTGCGCGTCTTGTAGCCACGCGTCGGCTGACCCCACGGGGTTACCGGGTGGCGGCCGCCCGAGGTCTTGCCCTCGCCGCCGCCGTGCGGGTGATCGACCGGGTTCATGGACACGCCGCGGTTGGTTGGACGAATGCCCTTCCAGCGATTGCGTCCCGCCTTACCGATGGACACGTTCTCGTGGTCCGTATTGCCCACTTGCCCGACCGTTGCCATGCACTCGACCAGCACGCGCCGCGTCTCGCCGGAAGGCAGCTTCAGCAGAGCGTAGTCGCCTTCCTTCGCGACAAGCTGTGCTTGACCACCAGCCGAGCGCACCATCTGCGCGCCCTTACCCGGCCGCAATTCGACGTTGTGCACTGTGGTGCCGGCGGGAATGCTCTTCAGCGGCAGCGCATTGCCGACGAGAATGTCCGCATCCGGACCGCTCATCACCGTCTGGCCAACCTTCAATCCTACCGGCTGGATGATGTAGCGCTTCTCGCCATCCGCGTAGTGGATCAGCGCGATACGCGAAGAGCGATTGGGATCGTATTCGATCGTCGCCACTTTGCCCGGCACGCCAAACTTCTCGCGTTTGAAATCGATCAGGCGCAGCTTCTTCTTGTGCCCGCCGCCGTGGTGCCGCATGGTCATATCACCGGAGTTACGGCGACCGCCCGTGCGCTGCTTGGAAACCAGCAACGGCTTGTGCGGCTTGTCGGTCGTGATGTCGTCGTTCACCAGCGTCGTCTGAAACCGCAACGTCGGGGTGATCGGTCGAAATGTCTTAATCGGCATCGTCTTAGCTCTTTGCTTCCAGCGGCATTTCCCTCACCGCTTGCTGTCGCTCTCTACTTCGAGTTCACTACGTTTCTCGTAACACCACTGGCTACAGGTTATTCACGTAGTCCGGCATCTTCTCGCCGGCCTTCAGGCGCACATACGCCTTCTTCCAGTCCGGCCGGAAGCCGGTGAACTTGCCCCGGCGGCGCTCCTTGCCGGCAAAATTTGCTGTCCGCACACTGTTCACCTTCACCTTGAACAGCGCTTCGACCGCCTGCTTCACCTCGGTCTTGGTCGCGGCCTCGGCCACCTCAAAGACCAACGTGCCTTCGGTCTCCTTCACGCCCATTCCCTTTTCAGTGATCAAGGCGCGGCGAATCACGGTATAGGTCGACGGCATACTAGGCCACCTCCGCCTTCTCTGCGCGAGCGCGCTGCTTGCGCTTCGAGACAGTCTTCTTCAGGGTCTCCTGCATCTGCTCAAGCGCCGCGCGCGAAAAGACAGCGCGGTCGTAGCGCAAGAGGTCATAAGGGTGTACCTCGTTGTTGAGCATGAGCTCCACACCCTCAAGGTTGCGTACACCCAGGATCAGCGCCGGGCTCAGTGACTGCGAGTTCTCGACGATCAGCGCCGTGCGCTTCGCGTCCACCGCATTCAGAGCCGCGCGATAGGCCTTGGTCTTCGGTTGTCCCAATTCGAGCGACTCGACCACCGTCAGCTTGCCATCGGACAGCTTCGCTGCCAGCGCTGCGCGCAGTGCACCCAGGAGCTTCTTCTTCGGAAAGGCGTAGTCATAGGAGCGGGGCTGCGGTCCATGCACCGTGCCGCCATGCCGCCACAGCGGAGAGCGTACTGAACCGACGCGGGCGCGGCCCGTGCCCTTCTGCTTCCACAGCTTCTTGCCCGACCCGGAGACCAGCTTGCGGTTCTTCGTCGCGTGCGTGCCCTGGCGCAGGGCGGCGCGGTAATGCTTCACCGCCTCCCACAGCAGAGCCTCGTTCACCTCGCCCGGGGCGAAGATCTCCTCAGCCAGCTCAAGTGAGCCAACCTTCTTCCCGCCGAGATCCAATACATCAATGTTTGCCATCGTCTTCTCTTCTTCTTCGAGGGTCTTCCGGCCTCGGCAACTACTACTTCGACTTCTTGCCCGCAGACGCCTTCTTGGACGCCTTCAGCGGATCGACCGTGGTGGCACCGGCAAAGCCGCGACGCTCGCGCGGCGGAGCCTTGGCCTTGGAAATCAGCACATACCCATCGCGCGGACCCGGCACAGCACCTTCCACCATCAGCAGGTTCTCTTCCAGATCAATGCCGCGAATACGCAGGTTCCGCACCGTCACCTGGTCCACGCCGAAGTGGCCCGGCATACGCTGCCCCGGGAACACACGCGACGGAAATGATGATGCACCGATCGAGCCCTGTACCTGGAACATGTGACCGTGCGCCTTCGGACCGCCGCCGAAATGGTGACGGCGCACGACGCCTGCAAAACCACGACCCTTGCTGGTTCCAATCACGTCGACATATTTGTCGCTCGAAAAGATGTCGACCAAAACGCGATCGCCTGCCTTCAGGCCATTGCTGCTCGACGGCGCTTCACCATCCGTTGCTTCGGTCTTTGCCGCAGCGGCCGGCTCCACAGCGACCTCGCGCATCAGCTTGACCGGCGGCACATTCGACTTCGAGAAGTGACCAGCCATCGGCTTGTTCACTTTGGAGCTCTTGACGAACTCGACCAGGCCGATCTGTGCGGCCTCGTAGCCGTCCTTCGCCAGCGTCTTCAACTGCGTCACGACACACGGACCGGCCTGCAGGACGGTGATCGGGTGTACCTCACCATTCTCATCGAACACCTGCGTCATGCCGATCTTCTTGCCCAGAATTCCTGTGACTGCCATCTCTGTTTCCTCTCCCCATCATGCCCGGCGAGTGTCGCCCGTCCGGGTACTGTAGGCGCTGCTGCTTACTTCGCTGCTCCAGCCTTCTCTTCGCGCACCTTGATCTCGACGTCGACGCCGGCCGGCAGATCGAGCTTCATCAGCGCGTCCACCGTCTGCTGCGTCGGCTCAAGAATGTCGATCAGCCGCTTGTGTGTGCGGATCTCGAAGGCCTCACGCGACTTCTTGTCCACGTGCGGCGAACGCAGCACGCAGTACTTGTTCTTCACCGTCGGCAACGGAATCGGCCCCGCCACCTGCGCGCCGGTACGCTTCGCCGTCTCCACGATCTCGCCCGTAGAGGTATCGAGCACACGGTAGTCGTACGCCTTCAGCCGGATTCGGATTCTTTGTCCAACCATTTTGCTTTTCGTCTTCCCGTGGATCAGCAGCTTGCGCCGCTGACCCACTTGGTTCTGTTCTGGCGCCCGAAAAGGGCGCGGTGCCTGGATGGCCAGTCCCTACTTCAGGATTTCCGTAATGGTCCCGGCGCCGACGGTTCTGCCGCCTTCGCGGATGGCGAAGCGGAGACCCTTCTCCATCGCTACCGGCGTGTGCAGCTCGATCTCGAGCGCAATGTTGTCTCCCGGCATCACCATCTCGGTGCCCTCCGGAAGCTTTGCAGTGCCCGTCACGTCCGTCGTGCGGAAGTAAAACTGGGGACGATAGCCGTTGAAGAACGGCGTGTGACGACCACCCTCTTCCTTCGACAGCACGTAGATCTCGCCCTTGAACTTGGTGTGCGGCGTGATCGAGCCTGGCTTCGCCAGCACCATGCCGCGCTCCACATCTTCCTTCGCGATACCACGCAGCAGGAGTCCGGCATTGTCGCCCGCACGGCCCTCATCCAGCTGCTTCTTGAACATCTCGACGCCAGTCACAACGGTCTTGCGCGTCTCGCGGAAGCCCACGATCTCCGCTTCTTCGCCCACCTTCACCTGACCACGCTCGATACGGCCCGT
>DASZGZ010000038.1:0-7843 GCA_035938355.1 Acidobacteriaceae bacterium | reverse complement strand
GGAATGCCCTTTGAGTTGCCGGCGAATGTGCCGCCGGCAGAGCAGGAGAAGCGCTCGACCGGAGTGCTTTCGATGCTGGCGGAGCGCTTTCGCGAGTCGGCGGATGAGCAGGCGAAGGAGAACAGCATCCTGGTGTTGCCGTTCCGCAATTTCGGTCAGGCGAAATCGGGCGGGCAATCGCGCTCCCATCCTGAAGATTCGCCCATGTACGGCTTTGCGCTGGCGGATGCAATTGCCGCGCGGTTGGCGCGGATGCCGTCGCTGGTGGTGCGGCCTTCGAGCGCGCTGATGCAGCTTCCGCTTTCGGTGCAGCAGATGGATCCGTTGGCATTGGGGCAGCGCCTGCTAGCGCGCTACGTGCTGGCGGGAAACTTTCTGCGTTCTGATGACGGCTTCGACCTGAACTGGCAGTTGCTGGATGTCGCGGGCCAGAGCGTGCGCACAGGTGGTGCAATTCGCGTGGCATCGTTCGATCTGATCGCGGTGCAGACCGAGATCTCGAACGAGGTCTTCGCGACCCTGCAGGGCATGGGGCAGAAATTGAACGGTACGCATGGCGAGCGCTCGATGCGAACACCGCGGCTGGGCGAGCAGGTTTCCGAGGAGTATCTGCAGGCACGTGCGCTGTTGTCGTCGTTTCTGGCGCGAGCCGGGTCGCGCAGTGATCTGGACCGCGCGCTCGCCGGCTTTGAGCGAGTGGTGGAGCGTGATCCGCAGTTTGCCGCGGCGTGGAGCGGGCTGGGTATTGTGCACCTGCAGTACGTTCGCAACGGCTTTGGCGGACAGATGCACTTGCTGAGCGCACGGCGCGCATTCGACAAAGCGCTGGAGCTGGACTCCGGTTCGATAGAGGCGAATCTGTATCGCGTGTACATGATGCTTTCGCGAGGAGAAAAACAGAGCGCGCGTCACGGCATCGAACAGTTGCTGCGCACCACCGGCAACGACTGGAATGTGCATGCGGTTGCCGGCATCACGCTTCGGCTGGATGGCATGTACGAGGATGCGCTGGCGCAGTTCAACCGCTCTCTCCAACTAAATCCGTCGAGCGCTCCGACGATCTACAACCATCGCGCGCGCGTGTACCAGTATCAGAATCAACTGGAGCTGGCGGAAGAGGAACTGCAGAAGGGCTTGACGCTGGAGCCGAAGCACTCGCTGCTGCGCACCTCACTGGCCTATCAACACATGCGCAAGGGGGAGCTTGAAACGGCGATCTCGCTGTTGGAGGCTGTCATCCGCGACGACGACTCGATGCGCATTGCCTTCCCGACGCTCGCGATGTGCTATGTGCAGGTGGGGCAGCGGGAGAAGGCGGCATCCCTTATTGAAGAGGATTCGCTGTCGGCGGCGGAGGCGGACAGCGAGATGGCATACCGGCTGGCGACGTACTTCGCGGTGGAAGGCGACGAAAGCGAGGCGCTGCATTGGCTGCGGCGCGCGATCTACCTGGGGAACGAGAACTATCCGTGGTTTTCGAAGAATCCGGCGTGGCAACGGCTGCACACGCACGCGGATTTCGAGCGGATTCTGGAAGACCTGAAGAAGAGCTACCGCAAGAATCAGAAGACGTGGCGGCGGTTGCTGGAACATGTGCCGCAGGGATAGCGAGTAGGGTGAAATCTGATTGGAAGCTCCCCAGCCGCGTCAATAGTAATAACCAGGATTCAGGGAGAACGCTGATGGAAATCAAACGCAACGGCTCGCAACCCTCCGGCAAAGGGCCGGCGGACTGGTTCACAGGCGCAGTACGCATTGATCCGCTCTTTCAGCCCCCGGCCCCGGCCCGCGTGCAGGGCGCGAGCGTCACATTCGAGCCTGGCGCTCGTACGGCGTGGCATACGCATCCCCTCGGGCAGACGTTGATTGTTACCGCCGGGCTCGGCTGGGTGCAGCGTTGGGGAGGCCAGATCGAGGAGATCCGGCCAGGCGATGTGGTCTGGTTCGCGCCCGGTGAGAAGCATTGGCATGGAGCGACGGCCGCCAAGGCAATGACGCATATCGCCGTTCAGGAGCAACTCGACGGCAAGGTGGTCGACTGGATGGAGCAGGTGAGTGACGATCAATACCGTGCGGAATCAAACTGACTTGGCTGGCGCGTAGATGAAAAGAGGGGAGCCGGGTGGCTCCCCTGAACGTTTTGCAGCCGAACCTCGATCTCTATTTCGCAGCCCTGCTGGTAAGCGGCGTCAACTGCATGGGCCGTGTGAGGCCAAAGGTGAGGGAGGTGCCTGCTGGCAGCACGGCGACCTGGCGGTTCACCAGGAAGTGCGTTGTGATGACGCCAACGCCGATGCCGGTCCCAACAACAGCGCCTACTGGACCACCCAGGACCGCTCCGGTAGCCGCACCTGCGCCGCCGGCGATTCCGTACTGGGCGGCAAGGGTTTTGGGATTGTCGCGGGTCTGGATGGTGCCCTCGGCGTTGACCTTGGTGCCGGTGGAGCGCGCGGTCAGGCTCGGAACTGCGCTCATGTAATAGTGTGTGCCATCCGGCAACATCACTTCATCGGCCAGCAGTCGCAGGGAGGCGTGGCCAGAGATGCGACGCCCGTAGTCGGCGTGGACTACGCGGCCATGCACGACAGAGCCTGCGGGGATGATGACGCGACCGTTCTGGACGACATCCTCCGCGACCTGCGCGGTGAACAGCGTTCCGGTGCCATTTTCACGCGATGAGAGCTCTTGATCCAGCCGGGTGTGAATGGGGGTGCCTGCGGCAAGTGCGTTGTCCGGAAGCGGCACGCTCGAGACGATGTCGGCGTCAGGATTGTAAAAGCGGGTCTGGGACGTCCGCAGGCCCGGCGTCACCGCGGGAGTGCCCGTCTCGGTGGTGACCGGGACTTCGACGATGCCATAGTCCGGATTTTCGGCTTGCGCCGGAGGCGTGCTCGTTGCCGGAGCCTGCTTTACGGCTGGGGCGGCCGGCGGAGGCAGAGCCGGAGCGGCGGCTGGCGGGGCATTGGCCGGCGATTCGGTGGCCCGGATGACGTCGGAGGTGGGTGGTTGCGATGTGCCCTCGTAGGGACTTGGTTTGGCTGCGGACTGTGCTACGGCGACAGCGCCCATAAGCGCCAGCGTGGCCCCGGCGAGGATCAATCTGGACTTCATTGCGGCAAACCTCCGGAATCGCATGTTCTGCGGTAACAGAACTGACACCAGCGTAGACGAAGAAGTTGCGAAGACGTTGCCGGAAGCTGGTGCGTGTACCTTGAGGGTTACTGGTTGATTAGCAAGGCGACGGACTCAAACCGTAGGTTTGGTCTGAAACCTGACGAAATTGGGCAACCGGCGCTGACTCTGGCGCAGGGAAAAGAGTAGATCCTCAATTGTCGTGTCGAGCCCGCGATTCCTTATTCGACGTATCCATAGAGTACGGATAACAGAAACCGGCTCTAATCCGCATCCACTAGGAGAAGGCAATGCGATTTTTGAGTATGTATAAGTCGGCGGAGCGAGCGAGCCCGCCAACACAAGAAGAGATGGCTACCATGGGCAAGATGGTCGAAGAAGGCATGAAGGCCGGCTGGCTACTCGCGACGGAGGGCTGCCTGCCAAGCAGTCTCGGCGCGCGAGTTCGGCGATCCAGCAGCAAGATCACCGTAACCGACGGTCCTTTCACGGAGTCGACAGAGGTGGTGGGCGGATTCGCCATCTTCAAAGTGAACTCCAAAGAAGAGGCGATCGAGCTGGCCAGGCAGTTCCTGAAGGCGGTCGGCGACGGCGAATGTGAGCTGCGCCAGCTGTACGAGATGTAGAAGGTTGCAACGCGGTGAAAACGCTGGAGTGAGCCGCGATCGAGTGGTCGGGTCTAAGCATGCCTGGGGTCCGCTTTGTTAGACTTTTGGGGTTGGCCCCTTGGCAGTGCTTTTCGCCGCTTGCTGCCAAGACCCATTAGAAGTTCGCGAACTATTAATCAACGGATAGATGAGTAATTGGATCAGCATGATCGGCGGGATGACCGGCGAGCCGATTCCGGTGGACCGCCGCCCGAAGTTGAACGACCGCTTGCGGCACCAAATCACAAGGAGCGATATGACGGAGATTGCGCAGATACATGCGCGGGAGATTCTTGACTCGCGCGGAAACCCCACAGTAGAGGCGGACGTGGTGCTGGACGGCGGCGCGATAGGCCGGGCCGCGGTGCCGAGCGGCGCCTCGACGGGAGAGCACGAGGCTGTAGAGCTGCGCGATGGGGACAAATCGCATTACCTGGGCAAAGGCGTACTGCAGGCGGTGGAGAATGTGGAGAGCATCCTGGCACCCGAGCTGACGGGCATGGATGCGGCGAACCAGCGGCTGATCGATGCCACGATGATCTCGCTGGACGGGACGGAGAACAAGAGCCGGATCGGCGCGAATGCGATTCTCGCCGTGTCGATGGCGTGCGCGCGGGCCTCGGCCGCAGCGGTGAAGCTGCCTCTCTACCGCTACCTTGGGGGCGTCAATGCTTGCATCCTGCCGACCCCGATGATGAACATCATCAACGGCGGAGCGCACGCCGACAACAACGTGGACTTTCAGGAGTTCATGGTGATGCCGGTGGGCGCCGAGCGCTTCTCCGATGCGTTGCGGTGGGGCGTCGAGGTATTCCACACGCTGAAGGGAGTGCTCAAGAAGAAGGGATATAACACCGCCGTTGGTGACGAAGGCGGCTTCGCGCCGTCATTGAAATCGAATGTCGAAGCGATCGAGGTGATACTGGAAGCGATTGAGCAGGCGGGGTTCAAGGCGGGCGAGGATATCGCGCTGGCGCTCGATCCGGCATCCAGTGAATTCTTCGACAAGTCCAGCGGCAACTATGTTTTCAAGAAGTCCGATAAAAGTGAGAAGACAAGCGAAGAGATGGCGAGCTTCTGGGCCGACTGGGCGCGCCAGTATCCGATCATCTCCATTGAAGACGGGCTGGCCGAAGACGACTGGAAGGGCTGGCAGCTGTTGACAGAGAAGCTGGGTAACAAGATCCAGCTGGTGGGCGATGATCTGTTCGTTACCAATACCGAGCGCTTGCAACGCGGCATCGATGAGGGTGTGGCCAACTCGATCCTGATCAAGTTGAACCAGATCGGCACGGTGAGCGAGACACTGGAGACGATCGAACTGGGGCGGCGGTACGGTTACACATCGATCATTTCGCATCGCAGCGGCGAAACGGAGGATGCCTTCATCGCCGACCTTGCCGTGGCTACAGGCGCAGGCCAGATCAAGACCGGCTCGGCCTCGCGCACGGACAGAATCGCCAAGTACAACCAGCTACTGCGGATCGAAGAGGAACTGGGACAGGCAGCAGAGTTCCTCGGCATCGAGTCTGTGAATTGTGACTAGGGCGTTTCACTTAAGGTGTATGCCAGAGAGCCGCTGCGTGCGGACGATGGCTACCCACACGACAGTGAAGACGTTCTCATAGCCAAAGCGCGTGGTGCAGAGCGCCACGCAGGAGAGAGTGTTCTGATGAAGTTTCTTCCTACCGATGTACGTAGAGCTGTACTGAGCGGAGTCCTGCTGGTATTGCCCTTGACGGCGAGCAGTGCCTTTGCCCAGAGCGGAACCCCCAGCGGTACCCAGACCGGCTCGACGGCCAGCGGCACGACGAAGTCGCAAGCGACGCCGAGTGGTGCAGCATCAACCTCGCCATCGAATCGCAGCATCGGCTCGCTGACGCCGGGCGCACCGACACCGCCGGCTCACCCGATCACGATGGAGCAGACGCGCGAGCTGCTGGACCTGATGAACTACAAGAAAATCGAAGAAAGCAACTGGTCGCAGATGATTGCGATGAACAAGCAGGCTGCGCCCTTCATTCCGGCGGACGTGTGGACGGATGTGCAGACCAATATCAGCGGCATCGATTACCCATCCCTGATGCAGCCCATCTACGCAAAGTATCTCTCGCAGGAAGACGCAGCGAAGGCGCTGGAGTTCTACCGGACGCCGGCAGGGAAGCGCGTGCTGCAGTCGATGCCGCCGATGCTGGGCGAGAGCGTTGCGGCCGCACAGCAGAAGGGACGGCAAGTGGGTCGCGACGCGATCGAGAAGCATCGTCCGGAGATTGAGGAGGCGCAGAAGAAGTACCAGGCAGAGCATCCACAGCCTGCGGGCTCCCCTGGCGCGGGAGGCGCAACGCCTGCGCAGCCGGCCTCGCCTTCCCCGGCTCCCGCTCCAACAACACCGCCGCCAGCATCCACCACCAAACCGCAGCGCTAACCAGTTGTTGCGTTGTTTCGGGCCGCGAAGAGTGCTTGCTCATTGCGGCCCGAAATGGAACGGATACGCGCATAAGACCGGGCTCTTGAGTGGCCAGCAGAGATTTGCGCCGCTATACATGTCACTTGTTCGGTTACATGTGAACCCAAGTTAGGCCACCCCACCTTAAGATATTTTGCTTCGGATTGGCATCCTGCTTGCTAATGAAAGGGCTAGCGAGGTGCCTCTCATGCCGCAGGCAGAAGTCATGCTGCTACGATTCGGGTCAAGCTTCAAACTGGTATGCCCGGACTGCAGGAAAGTTCTTGCCAAAAACCTCCCGAGCGAACACGCCGCTTACGCCCATGCGAGCGCGGTAGTTCAACATGTAGCTCAGTGCGATGTCGTAAGGGATAGCTGGTTGCCTCACCTGCTCCGCATCCTTGCGACGAGCTAGACCAATGCAGGGCGCGGCGCATTTTTCGGCGGCCGCTTTTATGCTCTCACCGTGCCCTGAAAAAAAAGAGGGTGCTCCCATTAGCGAGCACCCTCTTTTTCTTGCTTGAGCGGAGAGTCCGTGTTTTTGCTTAAGCGGAGAGTCCGTGCTGCTGGATCTTATAGAGCAGTGCACGGTAACTGATGTTCAGATCGGTGGCTGCGCGCCGGCGATTCCAGCCGGTTGCTGCCAGAGCCTTTTGGATCATTCGGCTCTCCGTCTGATTCTTCACGTCGTTGACTACCGAGCGCATGCCCCTTTGTGCTGGAGATTCAGGGGGCGCAGAGGGCGAAACCGCATGCTGGCCGGGGTACACGGTCACGGCAGTGGTGGTTGCACGGGCCTTCAGTCGAAGCTCATTGCAGGCCGATTCCTGGTCTTGCAGCACCAGGGTGCGGATGACAAAGTTGCGCAGTTCGCGAAGATTGCCCGGCCAGTTGTACTCCTGCGCCGCTGCGAGCACGCGCTCATTCAGCATGATCGGCTGTTGATCCAGCTCGCTTGCTGCGCGCGCGATGAGATGTTGCATCAGAAACGGAATCTCCTCGCGACGCTCACGCAGCGGCGGGATGGTGATTGCGAAGGTGCTCAGGCGGTAGTAGAGATCTTCGCGGAAACGCTTTTCCGCCATGGCTGTTTCCATGTCTATGTTGGTAGCCGCAACTACGCGGACATCCACCTGGGTGGAAGTCCGGGCACCCAGTCTCGAAAAGGTACCGTCCTGGAGAACGTGGAGCAGCTTCGCCTGCATCTGCGGGCTCATTTCACCGATCTCGTCCAACAGGAGCGTGCCCTTGTTGGCAAGCTCGAACTTGCCGGGCTTGGCGCGCACGGCACCGGTAAATGCGCCTACTTCGTATCCGAAGAGCTCGCTTTCCAGGAGCTCCGTGGGCAGCGCTGCACAATTCACATTGACAAAGTTCTTACTTGTACGCCCGTGGTACTTATGTAACAACATGGCGACAATTTCTTTACCGACGCCACTTTCACCCAGGATCAAAACGGGAATGTCCACTGGAGCCAGGACACGAACATTCTTGTAGATCTTCAACATTGCGGGAGAGGCGGCGAAAAAGAAGCGGCCATTTTCCAGCTCCTCTACGTGATGGCCGGAAACCTGCGCCGGAGAAGTGGTTTCCGACGCGACTGGTTCCAGTTCCATTT
>DASZGZ010000037.1:0-3475 GCA_035938355.1 Acidobacteriaceae bacterium | reverse complement strand
GGCGATGGCATTGCGGCCGATCAGAACGGGTGGATGAGCAGGCAAGTACGAATGTCGAATCGGCGTCGCCATGATCTATCTTCTCCCAACATCCCGTCTTCCTCCAAAGATAGTCCCGCTCGCTATACTCATTACTGAACCAGCGCGCATGTATCCATATATTCATCTAGGCCCGCTCACCATCGGCACCTTCGGTCTCATGCTCTGGCTGGCCGCTGTCTGTGCCGGCTATGTCCTCTACCTGAACTTCCGGCGCTTTCATGTCGAGGCGGACGCGATCAGCGTCGTGGCCTTCGTCACTGTTCTCGGTGTGGTCGGAGCCAAGCTGTGGCATGTCCTGGAAGATCCAGCCACGCTGATGCATTACCCGGCGGCAACGCTCTTTGATCGCGCCGGCTTTGCCTGGTACGGCGGGCTGATCGCCGGCATTCTGACGCTGATGTGGCAGGGCCGCGCCGCAAAGGTTGGCGCGCTCGGCATGCTGGACCTGGCGGCTCCGGCGGCGGCCGTGGGTTATGGCGTCGGTCGCATCGGCTGTTTTACGTCGGGCGACGGCGACTACGGCATCCCCACCACGCTGCCGTGGGGCGTGAACTTTCCGCACGGCCTGGTGCCGACGTTGCAGCGTGTCCATCCCACACCCATCTACGAGCTCATCGGCGCGCTCATCATTGCAGCCATCCTGTGGAAGCGAGGCCGCCGCAGCCCCGGCGAGATCACGGGCGAATACCTGGTGCTCTCCGGGCTGGCGCGATTTCTGGTGGAGTTCATCCGCATCAATCCGCGGATTTACTTCGGCATGAGTAACGCACAGGTGGCGAGCATCGGCTCCATGATCGTCGGCGTTGCGGTCATTGTGTGGGCGCGACGTCACGCCGCGGCGCGCACCGCCCGTGCTGCTGCGGCTACCTAAGTTCCATTTCAGAGTTGCTTCAGGTAGAGCTTCGCCCCCGCAAGCTCCGGGAAGCGACGCTCGTCTTCCTGAAAGGCGCGTGAGTGAACGCAGCGTCGTCCTGACCGCACCGTGACGGGATGCTTCAGGTGCAGCATCTCGTGGTAGACCAGGTATTCCACGGCGCAGCGTGGCGTATTGCGGCGATCGAAGACGCGGCTCACCACGATGGTGTTGTGAGCGGCATCGTAATGGCCGAGGCTTCGACGAGCCATGTGGCTGCTCCAGGTGAGCACCGGGCGTCCCATCAGCCCGTAGAAAAAGCGCTGGTTCAGGCTCTCGAAGATCTCGTCCAGGTCGTAGTACTGACCCTTGGCTCCAAGGATCGTCTTGCGGCCGCGCATCTGCCGGATGAGCTCGGTCTGCCGCATCACCGACTCGCTCGAAGAGAAGCGACGATAACGCCGCGTGTGCCGCGCGTCGAGCGGTTTGCGATACAGCTTGGCGATCAGTATGTGAGCGATGGCCCGCAGGACGGGCTCGGGTGCACCTTCCAGCACATCGGAGAGCGACACGTGCAGCTTGCCCTCGCGTAGCCGGATCGTGGTGTTGAGGGTGGTGAAGCGGCGAAAGCGCACATGGAGTGGCGGGATAGGCGCGCGCGGCCGGACGACGCGATATTCGTCCTGAAAGATCTGTTGCAGCTCGGGACTCACGACAACGCTAGCGTAGCACCCTGGAGCGCTCCACGCGGAGCGCACCGGTAGAGGACCGCCGGCATACTCCGCGCCCTGTATCCAAAACTGAGCACAGTCACTGCGCTTTGACTGCTTTCACAAAGAAGGGGCCGTTTCGAGAGAAACATTGGAGCAGCTTTTCCGTTAAGAATAAACTGCGCCGCAATTCAGCCCATGGCGGCCGTGCGCACTACTATGAACAGACAAACCGCCGCCAAGGCGATCAGACAGGCGCGTGCAGCCCAGCCAGCTGCGGGCCGCGCCAGCCGACCGACGTCTTCGATCTGGAAGCTCTGGTACAGCGCGAATACCGCGATGATGATGAGCGTCAGTCGCTGGAGAATGGGGAGTGCGCTTTCCATGCCATCACCTGTCAATCAGCAGATGCGCAGGCCACCGCGAAAGGCTCAACGCAGCGCTATTCGTCCGGCTTCTTTTTAACGTCTTTCTCGGCCTTATGTTTGCTGAAGTATTCCACCTGCGATTTCAGCAGCGCGGTCGCTGCCTCATTCGTGCTGGCGACCGCATCTGTCGCGGACTTTCGAGCAAAGTCATATTCCGGAGAACCGGGCGGCTCTTCGAGGACCGCGGTCCACTTTGCCGAATGATCGAGCAAGAGCTTGAGCGACTTCCGGACATCGCTGTGCGATTCGTCGTACGCATCCAGGTTGTCCTGCAACTCGTCCACCAGGCGCGTGAACTCCTCCAGACGGTCGTGGATCACTATGCCGGGATGCTGCGTTACCGGACGTACTACCGCGTGATGGATCGCCTCGGTTCGTTCTTCGATGAACTTGATGTATAGCTTCACGCGCTCGTCTGGCTGGTCGGCAACGGCGCGGACCTGCTCCTCCTGGTCCGGCGTGAGCGGATCCTTGGGGCGTTGCGCGTGCGCGCTGTAATTGGCGGAGAGAGATACGACAGCACAGAAAATTACCAGGAGGAACGTCTCCCGGCAGGCCTTCACAGAGCGGCGTATTGAGAGAGGGACCAGCAACCGATTCAGTGGCGGAACACCTGCATCATAAGCTCATTTTGAACCTGGTTGAGGTTCTTCAAAGTCGACTCGAGAATCGGACGGTCATCCAGAGCCGCCGAGTGCAGATACTCGTTTAACCGGAACGCCGTGTGTTCCATCAGAATTTGCGCATTCTTGAGCCGCTTGTTGTCCTTTGCCTCGTTCAAATGGATCTTCTGGGTATAGTCCCGCACTGAACGCAGCGTGGCTGATGCGTCCTCACCCTGGCTGAGTTGACGGCCGGCGAGTTCGGTCATCTGGTGGACAAGTTCCGCATACAGGTAGCACTGCTCTTTTGGCGAGGCGAGACTCGCCTTGGTGGCGAGTGCGGAGAGAGCAACGGGATCGAGCGGCTTGTCCGAACTAAAGGCGTGGCCGAGCTGAGGGGAGAGAAGCGCGACAAACAGGAGCAGACCGATTGGACGCATAGCGCACCTCGGACCTTCCGTGCGTGGTCAGTGACTCTGTCCCAGAGCCACTAGCCGGTGTTTCGCCTGCCATTCCTCGTTTGGGTACCTTCCCCGGGCGGCCGCGAGGAACCTTTCATAATACTCGGTCGCCTGTTTCATCTGGTGCAGATTATCGTACGAAGTTGCCCACAGAAACAATGTTTCTGGTGTGTCGGCCGCGATTTTTTGTCGGGACGAAAGATCCTTGAGCACCTCGGCGTCCTGATGAAGCTGCGAATGGGCGAAGGCCAAGCCGCCCCATGCGTCTTCGTTGTGCGGATCGGCAGCGGTGGCCCGTTCCAAAACGGGAAGAGCGCTGGTGAACTGCTTGGTATAGATCAAACTTTGCCCGTAGTCCGTGAGCAAACGGGGGTCGTTC
>DASZGZ010000036.1:0-4734 GCA_035938355.1 Acidobacteriaceae bacterium | reverse complement strand
CTGCTGAGCGCTGCTCATGGCCGCGCGCAACATCTCGCAGAACGCTAGACCAGCCGCCGTCCTGACGGTCGCAGTCGCTCTCTTCCTTGCCGCTGGTGCCTCATGTGTGACAGGAATCTCCCTGCTGTTCCCGCACTCGATCCTCAGCCACATCTGGGAACTGAACCGGCCCGCATACATTGCTTTTGCACGCCTGGGTAGGTTTCCAGGGTTGCTCCTGCTGGCCCTCGGGGCACTTTGCTGCGTGATTGCGATCGGACTGCTCCGAAGAAAGCGATGGGCATGGTGGGCGGCCGTCTTTTTGTTTAGTGTCCACTGCCTTGGTGATCTGGTGACTGTCGTGTTCTACGGGGATGTCGTAAAGGGCGGCTCCGGCATCGTGATTGCATCGTTGTTCCTGTTCTGCCTGATGATGCCTACAACGAGGCAGTACTTCGATATACGCCGCGGCGTGCCACAAGGTTGAAGGCAAACACGCTTGGGCGGTTACGGCCACTCATCGACGACTATCATCGTCAGCAGAGATGGCAGAACAACCGATCGTCGGCTTTCACCGGGACGAGCAGGGCGACTGGGTTGCCGATCTCGCATGCGGACACGGGCAGCATGTGCGGCATCGTCCGCCTTGGGAGCTGCGGCCATGGGTCACGACCGAAGCAGGACGGCAGGCGCAGCTCGGCAAGGTGTTGCGGTGTGCGCGTTGTGATGAATTGCCGAAAGACTAAGTGCAGATACGACGGGGTAGACGCCGGGACCGCAGTTGGCGAGCACGCGCGGATCCCGAAATAACCGTCTTGTTTTTACCTATTTATAGGCATTTGGCTGACGTGCGGACGGCCCCCGCTTCAGCGCCCAGTCGCCTCCGAGAACAGCTGCTCTTTTGCCATCTCCGGGTTCGCCACCAGCGCCATATACAGCCGCGAATCGAACTTCTTCCCCGTAGACGCGCCGGACATGTAGCGGACCGTGCCGAAGATCTCGCGTTCGAACCATGGCCGGTCGAACTTGCCGGCGATCGCCCAGGCGATTCCGGCGTACGAGTTCGGGTCGCGCCCGTCCAATTCGTATGTGTCGTTCAGCAGCACCGCCCACTCGAAAGCACGAGCGGGATTCGGCGTCCATTCGAGAATTTTCTTTCCCCAGTACATCCGCAGGATGTTGTGCATCCATCCGTAGCGCACCATCTGTAACTGTGCGGCGTTCCAAAGCTCATCGTGCGTCTCGCCACGTGCAAGCTGCTCATAGGTGTACTCGTACTCGCGGCGGTCGCGCAGATGCTCGCGCAGTGTCTTCTCCGCCCACGGCTCCGCGCACTCGATCGAGTCATACGTCGCGCGTGAATGGATCACGAAGTTCACCGCCAGCTCGCGCCAGCCGATCAACTCATTGATGAATGCGTCATACGCGGCTTGCGGCGCCTTGCCCGCATCCACCGCGCTCTTCGCCGCGAGCGCGATGCGCAGCGGACTAATGTGTCCAAAGTGCAGATACGGCGAGAGCTGGCTCGTCCCGTTGGTCTCGGGCTTCCGCCGCGTCGTCTCGTAGCCGGCAAGTTGCTGCTCCACGAAGTAACGAAGCCGCTTTGTCGCAGCATGCGCGCCGCCGCGAAACGTATCCACGGGCTTCACGCTCCGGTCGAAGTGCCGCCAGCCTCGCGTGATGTCGTCGTCCAGTGGCCACCGCGCGATCTTCGTATGCGCCGACCATGCCTTCTCGAGCTTCGGCACCTTCGCCTCTGCAAGATATTCGGAGAGCAGCGGGTCGAGCTGCCGCCGGAACAGATGCTGCGCATAGAAGCCCTTGGTAAACAGCCGCGATGGCACAACGACGTCCGCATCCACCGTCCAGAAGGGAATCTTCAGCCGCCCCGCCAGCACTCTGCGCCAGCGCTCCGGCTCGCGCAGCGGGTTCTCGTCGCCGATGACGATGCCCGCGCCCACATCGTGCAGGAACTGCTCCAGCTTGTTTTCCGGCGGCCGTCGCACGACCAGCGGCACACCGCGCGTAGCCATGTCCTCTTCCGCATCATGCAGACCCTGGTTCAGAAAAGCATAGTGACGCAGATTGGCGCGTGGAAAGTTGGAGATGGCCGAGAAGAACGCCACTACCGGCAGCTCCAACTCGTTCGCCACCTCGATGGCGCAATCCAGCGCCGGGTTATCGACACCCCGCTCCGCCCGCTGCATCCAGTAAACGACGCACTTCGCGTCTGACGCGGGAACTCCGCTTTGCCGGACGAGGACGCGCGGCGACTCCGCCATCTTACGCAGCGATGGCGGCAATGTCTCGAGCAACGCGTCGTGCGGCGACGAGGCGGTCGCGCTCGAAGCAGGACGATTGGTCTTGCTATTGGTCATCGCTCGTAGGATGCGGCGCACCGGAATGAGGCGGCGTGCAGGGCGGCAGTTGTATGGCGCTGTACAGCAGAACGGGCGGCCTGAAGGCCGCCCGTGAGAAAGAAAAACCCTGGGAACTGCGCTTACCAAAGCCCCCAGGCCCGGCTGATGTAGTCGCTCAACGTCATAGTGATGAGCACAAGGAAGGTGAAGAAGCCGGCGGCCACGGTCAGCATAACCAGCCGCGAACTGTACTTCACGTGCATAAAGAAAAGAATCACCAGCGTCATTTTGATGACGGCGATGCCGATGGCGACGATGGGACTAAAGACGCCGAGGTTTATATAGGCGATGCCCGTTGTCAGCGCGGTCAGGCAAAGGAGAGCCAGCAGGATCAGCCCATACGTTTTGGGACCAACGATGTGGGGTTCGGCGTGCGCGTCTTCAAGTGTAGGGTGCGACACAGTCTTTCTCCTCAGGCGAATGAGCAGCTAGTGCAATGGATGACGGCTGATCAGGTAGAGCAATGGGAACAGGAAGATCCACACAATGTCGACAAAATGCCAGTACAGGCCGAAGTTGTCGATGATAGACGTGTGGCCGTTGGTATAAGCGCCCTTCGACGCTTGATAGAGCAGCCCAAACAAGATTGAGATGCCGATGACCATGTGCAGCGCGTGCATGCCGGTCATCGCAAAGTACAGGAAAAAGAAGATCTGCGCGTGCTGCGCCATGTCCGGGGCTAATGCGGTATCGCGCTTGTCTGCCGGATGCACGAAGTCCTCGATCGAGAAGTTCGCCCCGGGGATGTGGTGCTCCGTGTACTTATCGTGGTATTCGATGGTCTTGATGCCGAGAAAGACCAGCCCCAGCAGAATAGTGGCTGCGAGCGACAGCATGAGACCACGGCGGTTGCGCATCTCCGAGCAGTAGACGCCCATGGCCATGGTGAAGCTCGAAACGATGAGAACCGCCGTGTTCGTGGTGCCCAGCCCGATGCCCAGGGTGTTGGATGCGGACACGAAGGCGTCGTAATACCAGTTGCGGTACAGCAGATAGGCCATGAACAGGCCGCCGAAGAACATAATCTCGGTCAGCAGGAAGAGCCACATGCCGAACGAGACAGCTTCCTTCTGCTGCTCTACCGTCTCAAAGTGATGGCGCAGGTAATACGGATGCTCGCCTTCGTGATGCGCTATTTCGTCCTGATGGCGGGCTGCAACAGTTTGGCTATCCAACGGTCGTTACCTCGTGTTGAGTCTTATTCGCCAGCCACTCGTAGTCGTATGCTTCATAGTCCACGACGGGGATCTCTTTGAAGTTCTCGGTCGGCGGAGGTGACTGGATCTGCCACTCCAGGCCAGTAGCTTGCCAGGGATTGGAGCCCGCAATCGCGCCGTACTTCAGCGACCATGTCATGTAGATCATCGGCATCAAGTAGCCGATGCCGAGCACCGTCGCGCCCGCGGTCGAAAGTACATTCAACACCTGGAACTCCGGTGGATACGCATGATACCGGCGCGGCATGCCCAAATAGCCGAGCACGAACTGCGGGAAGAAGGTGAGGATAAAACCGATGAAGGTGGTGACGGCGGCCAGCCTGGAAAGCGACTCCGGATACATGCGCCCGGTCATCTTCGGCCACCAGAAATGCACGCCGGCAAGATAAGCCATGAGCATGCCGCCCACCATGACGAAGTGGAAGTGGGCCACGATGAAGTAGGTCTCGGTAAGGTGGATGTCCATGCCGAGCGAGCCGAGAAAGACGCCCGTGAGTCCGCCGATGGTGAACAGGCCCATGAAGCCGAAGGCGTAGAGCATCGGCGTCTCGAAGGTGATCGATCCCTTGTAGAGGGTAGCGGCCCAGTTAAATATCTTGATCGCCGAGGGCACCGCCACCAGCATGGTGAGCAGCGAGAAGACCAGCGCCGAGTAGTTTGAGACACCCATGATGAACATGTGGTGCGCCCAGACGAAAAAGCCAAAGACGGCGATAGCGACCGACGAGAATGCGACTGCGGTATAGCCGAAGACGCGCTTACGCGAGAAGGTGCTGATGACCTCCGAGATCACGCCCATACCGGGGAGAATCATGATGTAGACGGCAGGATGCGAGTAGAACCAGAAGAGGTGCTGGAAGAGCAGCGGATCGCCCCCCTTGGTGGGGTCGAAGACGCCGATGCCGAACGCGCGCTCGAGCGCGACCAATACCAGCGTGATGGCCAGCACAGGCGTTCCGAGCACCATGAGAAGTGATGCGGCATAGTGCGACCAGACAAAGAGCGGCAGACGGAACCAGGTCATGCCTGGCGCGCGCATGCGGTGCGTCGTAACGATGAAGTTCAGTCCGGTAAAGATGGAGCTGAAGCCGGCGATGAAGACGCCCATCGCTGCGGTG
>DASZGZ010000035.1:0-11610 GCA_035938355.1 Acidobacteriaceae bacterium | reverse complement strand
TTCGAGTTCCAGATGCTGTACGGGATACGCCGGGACCTGCAGCGCGCGCTGGTGGATGAGGGCTACCGGGTGCGGGTGTATGTGCCGTTCGGCACGGAGTGGTATCCGTACTTCATGCGGCGGCTGGCGGAGCGGCCGGCGAATGTGATCTTCCTGGCAAAAAGCGTGTTGAAGAGCTGATTTAGCAACTCCGCTTGTTAGCCAATCAGCAGATCAGCCATTCTGCGACCCCTGTTCATGAGACGCGGACAATCGTCGAGCAGCAACGGGGCGACGATGCCTTTGTTCATACGCGTCAGGTGCTGATCTGTGCGGGATCCCTATGGGGATAAGTTTAGGAAGCGTGGAAGATCTCGCAGCGTTACACTAGCCGCATTTCCTAAGCAGTCGTTTGGTGTCGAGGACGTTGAGAACCAAAGCAGCGAGACAAGCGAAGGCGAAATACCTGGTAAGCGACATGTGAAATCTTCTCAGATGGATGGGCTGAGCGAGTTTTCCGCAGGGCCATGACCAAGTAGGAATCATTCTCTGAAAGGAGAGTGATGCGTCATGACGGACCATGGGCCGCTTGTTTTCAGATTCGATGATGTTGAGGTCAGGGAGCGGGAGTTCCTGCTGATCAAGGCCGGGGAAGCCCTGCCGGTAGAGCCCAAGGCTTTTCGCGTCCTGCTTTTTCTATTGCACAATCCAGGCAGGCTGGTGACCAAGGACGAGATTCTTGGCGCCGTCTGGAGTGACTGCGCCGTCTCCGACAACTCGCTCACGCGCAGCATTGCCACATTGCGGCGGCTTCTGGGCGATGATACGCACGAGCCGCGTTACATCGCCACCGTGCCGACGGTGGGATACCGGTTCCTTTGCGATGTGACGGTGGCGAATGGCTTCGCGGCGTCTCCGCAAACTGCCCCGGAAAAAGTAGATAGCGGAACTGAAACAGCTCTTGGCAAGAAGGAAAGTGCGACCGAAACTCTCCAGGGCCGATGGTCACGGCGGCGTTTCGCTGCGCTTGGCCTGGCTTTCGTGGCAATCGTCGTGACTGGATTTCTGCTGCGGCGCGTGGTTCGTGATCGAGCTTCGCCGGCGTCTCACTCCGCCGCTGCGAGCACCGCTTCCGCCCCGATGCGAATCACCCCGCTGACAAATCTACCCGGATGGTCTAGATTTCCTGCGCTGTCCCCCGACGGCGAGAAGCTCGCCTTTATCGCGGACAATGAAACCTCAAAGATGGACCTCTACGTTCAACTCGTGGGCGGCGACAGACCTCTTCAACTTACCCATACGCATAGCGGCTTCTTGTGCTGCACGAGCTGGTCTCCCGATGGACGCGAGATTGCCTTTGGGCGTTGCGACGACAACGGTGGGGCTGTCTATGTCGTTCCAGCGCTGGGAGGGTCGGAGCGCAGGATCACCAACGTGATATGCCCCTTCGGCGAAGCCGGCTATGCAAAGTGGACCGCCGACGGCCGCTCGCTGGTGCTTGCTGACCAATGCACACCGGGCGGTCCCCGGGGTATCGTGCGGTTTTCTCTCGCGACCGGTGAAAAGCAATGTCTGCATGCGCCGCCCGCCAGTGATGTCGGAGACGTGCAAACAGCTCTGTCTCCCGATCAGAAGACGGTCGCGTTTCTCAAGATGCCAAATGCGGACATGTTGGAGCTTTACACCGTGCCGCTGTCAGGGGGGCCGGTGCGACAGATGACCTCTGACGGCCATAGCATCGAGTCGCCGCTGATGTGGTCAGCGGACGGGCGTCGCATCGTCTTCGACTCGGATCGGAACGGATCAAACCGAGTGTGGCAGGTGCCGGCAACAGGCGGCAGCATTCAGCCGGAAGTCGAATACCCCCAAGTAGGCTCGCTGTCGCGGGATGGCCGGCGGCTCGCATACGAAGGCTCATCAGGGATGTCCGGTTGCTCCGCGACTATCTGGCGGGCCGAGCTCTCTCGTCCCGGCGGCCCCGTCCTTTTGCAGAAGCGCATTCTTGCCTCCGCGGGTATGAATAGCGGGACGCAACTCTCCTCCAACGGACGGCTGATTGCTTTCCAATCGAATCGTTTGGGACCGTGCCAGATATGGAAGAGCGATGCGGATGGGAGCAATCCACTACCAATGACCGTCTTCGATAACGGATTTCCGGGCACCCCTCGCTGGTCGCCGGACGACAGGTGGATTGTTTTCGATTACCACGACCCGACGCATACCCAGATCTACCTGGTCGATTCCGAGGGCCGCAACCTGCATCGCATCACCTCGGGTAACTATGAAAATGTCGTTCCCAGCTGGTCGCGCGATGGGGCCACGATCTACTTCGCCTCGAACCGCACCGGTGACTGGCAGGTCTGGAAGCATGCGCTCGCCACCGGAGCGGAGACCCAGGTGACCCGCCACGGAGGTTTCGCGGCCTTTGAATCTTATGACGCGAAGACGGTTTACTACTCCAAATTTACCGGTGGGGGTATCTGGAGCGTGCCGCCGAATGGGGGTGAAGAGCGACACCTTACGGAAGCGCTGCACCTTGGTGACTGGGGCAACTTCACCGTGACAGAAGTCGGCATTTACCTGGTCGATTCCTCCACGGAACCAGGGCCAACGATCCTCTATTACACCTTCCAGAACCGACGCACGACTCCCGTAGTCATGCTGAAGCAAAACGCGCTTGCAGGGACGTCCAATCTCTCGTCATCTCGCGATGGGCGGACGATTCTGTATGCGCAGTCTGAGTGCAAGGGCTCTATCTTGATGGCGGAGAAGGTTCCGTAGCGAAATGTGATCTTCCTGGCGAAGAACATGCTGAAGAGTTGACGGAAAGCTGAACGTTGTTCTGCCGGGCGGTTTTAGTGACTGCGGGAGCGGCGTGCGGTTGCCAGCAGACAAAACGCGGGGCCGAGCAGCAGCCAGTTGAAGACCCACAGTGCGTTGTTGATCCAAGCCGAGGCCGTCAGAAGGGTAATGGCGGCGGCAAGAAGAAGGGCGGAGGGGAGCCGGAGCTGTACCGTGCGCATGCCCCGGCGAACTCCCCAGATGGCGGGTAGCACAAAGAGGAATGGGGCGAGCGGCGCGAGCGTGAGGGAAGAGCCGTAAAACGGGAAGCCGCCCGCAACAGCGCCGTGCATCGTCGGAATCGGCGCTGCGACGATGTACATGTGATGCAGGTACTGAGCCAGAAGCAGAAACAGCACGGCGTTTGTCCAGAGCGTTCGCGGTGAAAGGGATCCGATCGCGAATCCACTTGTCCAGGACCAGGCGATGAGCAGGAAGATGTGGCACGCGAGGAGCGCGCAGCCCTCGTTGCCGGTGGGCGCCCAGTGGCCAAGGTTAAATCCCAGAAGCCGCTCCGACGTGCATGTCACGGAGAGGGACACAGTCATCAGAAGCCAGGTGCACGGCACGGCGAAACCAAATGCGGCGAGCCATGGCCGCCAGCTTCTCCAAACAAGGATCTGCCGGCGCAGGACGAGGCCGAGTATGGAGAACAGTGCCTGGCAGGGGCCTTCGCCGGCTTCGAGCGAATCGCCGAGGACGGCGTCGCGCTCGTTCGAATCGAGCAGGCGGGCGACAGAATCGACGAGGACAGCGACGGTTGGGGGCCACGCGGTGCCGGTCATATCACCTTCCCACTCCTGCTGACCGCCCAGGACGCGCCGCTGCTGACGCGCATCACTGTGTCGTAGAACGCCTTGGCAGCGCGTGAGCCCTTGGCGGTGACGCGCACCATGCGCTTGGCGCGTCCGCCGCGCTCGGGCGTGGCTTCGCCCATCCAGGTGGTGACGAGACCTTTTCCTTCGAGCCGCTCGATGGTGGTGTAGAGGGCGCCGATGGAACACTTTCGCCGGGTGGTGGTCTCGATATCTTCGCGGATGGCTGCGCCGTAGGAGTTGTCTCCGAGGCGGCTGGCAGCGGTGATGAGCAGGTACTCGAATTCGCCTAGCATGATTAGAGACACATTGTGGTACTAATCGGAGTGCCGTGTCAATCTAGGCCTGGCTTAATTCTGTGCGGTCACCGGGAATGACGTCGAGCAGGTGTATGGCGTTGAAGGTGTGCTTCCAGTGGACGATAAGAAACGCCGCCGGCTGCTCATTGAGGAAGAGGTCCTGACGCAGGAGGCACCAGAGGGCGAGCGGCGGGGCAGGAGCAGCGGATGTATCCGGCTGATAACCGAATGCCTGGATGTCGCTGGCGGTCTCCCGCTCGACTGCGAGCAGGCGTTCGAAGGGAGGACGAGGATCCATGCGGCTGTCCTGGTCGATGGTGAGGACGCGCTCACGCAGGCGGAGAGGCGACTGCGCTGCGTGGTGCGAGCGGAAGTGGTAGTGGGCGATGGCGATGGATCCGGAGAAGCGCGCGACACATTTGTTGTCCCCTTGGGTGTTGTCTCCTTTGGCGCGGTCCTCTTCGCCATTTGAGGAGAGGCAGAATGCGCGCTCGGCGAGAGAATCGCGAAAGCGGAAGCTGCCGATCTCGGAGTTGGAGAAGTACTCGACGCTCATGCGAACTTCGCATTCCGGGGTGCGGATGCGGTAGACGGTTTCGGCATCCTTGTCTGACTTCGCTGCGAGCGGCTGGCTGCTTAGGCCGACGCCTACTCCGGCACTGGCGAGCGACAAGAGGAAGGCTCGCCTGCCTGGTTTGTGGAGTGGCGAACTGGGGAGCAGTTGCGTCATGGGTTGCCGGGCGGCGACCACGCGTCCTCGGGTCGGCTGCCATTAGTTCTACAATGTAGAACTAATGAGAAAGGCCTGTCAATGGGCTGTTATCGGTACATTGCAGTGCGTTGCCGAGTCAGGCAGAAAACTGTCGTGGCGGATGAAGAGCTGGACGACGAAGGCCTCTCGAATTTTCGAGAGGCCTTCGTCTGAGTGCGGTCAAGTTGGTTTACTTGAGGCCGTAGACGTCGATCTCGCCCTGCGGATTCGTAGCCGACACTGGATCATGTCCGGTGGAGATGTATACCTTGCCGTTGGCCACTATGGGCGAGCTGAATTTGATGCCGATGCCGGGCTGGTCTCCGGAGTTGACGTCGCTGCCGTATAGCTCGTTACTCAGGTTGGTTGCATCGTAGGCGTACAAGGTCGCGTTCGTGGTGGCCTGAGGGCTCTGCAGCGGCTGTCCCTGATCGATGGTCCACAGGATTCCGTTGCTCGTGCCGTTGGCGGAGATGAAGGGGGTGGTGCCGCGGGTGTTTTCCGGCTGCTGCTGCGCGATGTTGAGAGAGGTAGATTCCTCCGCCGCCAATGTTCCGGTAGCCGACGTCGATCCGGAAGTATAGGTGAAGCGGCGCACCACTCCCGTCGGGTTCGTCGTCGAAGTCGGAGTGACGCCGAGATAGATCGATCCATTGAAGTATGCGGAGGTCCCGAATATCTCATACGAATTGACTCCATTGCTGGTGTCACCGTTGGTATCGTTGGGTCCTCCGACGTACCACGTCTTCCCATTGGGCAGGGGGTTCCCATGAGAGTCGCTGTCAGTGCAGGAAGTGGAATACGGCTGCGAACTGGAGACTCCCTGTTCGACGAATAACCTCTGCACGACTCCCGCGTCCAAGGCTTGTTCGTGGCCCATCTGTGCGGTGTTGAGGAGGTAGATCCTGCCCATCTTGCCGCCGCCGACGACCTGGCCCGAACCTGGAATCATCAGCAAGCCGCCCGCTGCCAGATCCGAATCATTGCAATTCATGAACCCGAAATCCTCGGGCGTGAAGTAATCGAGCAGCTGGAGAGACGGGCTGAACTTCAGTATCGAATCTCCATACGATCCTTTCGACGGGTTCCATGGACCATTGCCTGTAGATATGTAGACGTTCCCGGCGCTGTCCGCGACAGGGCCGCCGCTGCCCATCCAAACGCCGCCCGCGCCACCGTAGGTGCCTTCGCCATCCATGTTGGGGCTGGCGTTGAAGACGCCGGTCTGGGCGAGAGTCTGCGCATTGTAGGAGAGCAGCCACCCGCTATGGCAGCTTCCCACGCCGATGTAGATGGTGCTGTTCGCGAGCAGCAGCGCTGCACGCTGGACGCACCCTGCGGGCAGAGACACGGTGCCGTTGACAGCGGTGGAATTGGTCCCTTGAACCGAGGCGGTAATGGTGGCCGCGCTCTGCTTCGGCAAGCCGGTGGTGATGTCGAGTGCATTCAGCCGGTAGCTGGGGCCGTTTGCGGAGGACTTCTGCGCGGAGACCACGTAGATGGTGTTTGACGACGGATCGATGACCGGCGTGGAGGTGACGCCCTGAACCGGCTGAACGGAGGCGCCGGTAAGCGGCGTCTCTCCGGAGTTCAGCAGAGAAACCTGCCACAGCGGTTTGCCGGCGTTGGCGCCAGTCCCGTAGGAGTCGGCGTCGAAGGCGTACACGCTGTCGTTCTCTGTCGCGATGTAAAGGACGTTATGCACGCTGCCGTTGATGGTGACATTCGACATGAGCAGCGGCTCGGCATAGGCGTAGCCGTCGACCAGATAGGTAAAGAGCTTACCGAAGGTCTGAGGCGCTACGTTGGCGGGAGTGAGGGTGGTTTCGTACGGGTTCAGTCCGCTGCGGTTGTTGTCAACGTGCCAGGTCGGGATGTTGACACCCTGCGGCGTGGGAAGCGTGACGGTGAACGATGCTTTGCCACTGGTGCCGTTCAAGGCGGCGGTGATGGTGGTGGAACCTGCCGCGACGCCAGTGGCGAGGCCCGCGGAGTTCACCGTTGCGACGGCAGTGTTGACGACAGACCAGGTGGCGGTGGCGGTGATGTCCGTGGTGCCACTGCCGTTGGTGAGGGTGGCGGTGAACTGCTGCGTCGAGCCAACGTTAAAGCTGGCCGGATTCGGCGTGACCGCGATGCTGGATGGAACGGCGACGGTGAATGTAGTTGTCCCGGAGATGCTGCCGAGTGCGGCCGTTACGGAGCTGGAGCCGGAAGCGACGCCGGTGGCGAGGCCTGCCGCATTGATGGTGGCGACGGCGGTATTGGCTACCGACCACTTCGCAGTCGAGGTGACGTTTTGTGTGGAGCTGTCGCTATAGGTGGCGGTGGCAGTGAACTGCTCTGTGGAGCCGGTATTGAATGTCGGCGAGCCGGGAGTGACGGCGATGGAGGTGAGCGTCTTGACGTTCAGGGTCGCGGAGCCGCTGGTGCCGTTGAATGTGGCGGTCACGGCGGTGGAACCCGTGGCAACGGCGGTGGCCACGCCCGCTGCATTAACGGTGGCGACGGCGGTATTGGCGGCGGACCACTGCGCTGTCGCGGTGACGTTGTGTGTCGAGCCGTCGCTGTAGTTGGCGGTGGCGGTGAACTGCTGCGTGGTTCCCGCGACGAGCGTCACAGGAGAGGGCGTGACGGAGATGGAAGTGAGACTGGGGGTCACGGTGAGTGTCGCGATTCCGTTGATGCCGCTGAGTGATGCGGTCACCGTGGTGGTGCCGGCGGCGACACCGCTGGCGATGCCCGCACTAACCGTGGCGATTGCGGGATTCGATGTCGTCCAGGTGGCGTTCGCGGTCACATCGGCGGTTGTGCCATCGCTGTAAGTGGCCGTCGCAGCGAAGGGCTGCGTGGTCTTTGCGACGATGCTGGCGGTGCCGGGCGTCACGGCGATGGACTTGACCACCACTGCTGGGGCCTGCACGGTAAGCGACGAGGTGCCGGCGACGCCGCTGAGCGTGGCCGTGATGGTAGCGGAGCCTGCGGTCACGCCCGAGGCGAGGCCGGCCGGAGTGACGGTCGCGACGGCAGTACTAGACGATGTCCATGTAGCCGACGTGGTGACGTTTGCGGTCGAGCTGTCGCTATAGGTGGCGGTGGCGACGAATTGCTGCGTTGCTCCAGCCAGGATGCTCGTGGTCGCCGGAGTGACGGCGATGGAGGTGATGGTCTTCGCGACGGCAGGCACGGTAAGCGTGGCGTTTCCGATGACGCCGTCCATGGTGGCGGTGACGGTGGTGGAACCGGCGGCCAGGGCGGTGGCCATGCCGGCGGACGTGATGGTGGCTACCTTCGCGTTGGCGTCTGCCCAGGTGGCGGCGGCGGTGACATCCTCAGTGGAGTTGTCGCTGTACGTAGCGGTGGCGTGGAACTGCTCGCTAGCGCCGACGGAGATGTCCGCGGTGGCGGGCGATGCGGCGATGGACACCAGCACCTTCTGCGAAGTTCCGGGGCCAGACGACGCCGCCCCGCCGCAGCCTGCGATTGCAAGCAGCGAAAGGAGGAGCGCGAAAAACAGCGAATATACCAGTTTGTAACCGCTACACGCACCAATACGCATTTTGAGGGCCCCCAAGACAGCGAAGGTTCAGCCATATGCCGGAAGAGCGAGAGGCTCAGTCAGGCATTCAGTTTTGAGACAAATTCGAAGGCGGCTCTTCCATTGGGAAAATGGGCAGCTGGAGATTGGGGGATGTACCAGCAAGAACCAGGCAAATTTGCAACAGGACGACACAGGACTACAGGGTGTTCCAGAGCTTCTTATTCACTTACGCTTTTGCAGCGTATCTCACTTTAACGAGATCAATGTAAAAATTTACCGTGATCAGTTTAGTAAGACTGCTGCTTCGTTTCGCTATGTAAAAAAGAGAGGCCCCGTTACAAACACGCTTCCTGTGGTTACTGGTGGGACCGAAATTGGGAAGAAATTGCCAGCGCAAACGAATAGCTGAGTTATCCGGCACTTAGTAGCGAGGAGTGTAGGGCTCGACAGAGAGCAGGTTGCCCAGGACCTGGCGTTCGTGGTCGCTGTACATGGAGCGATAGGCGGGCGAGTTGAGCACCTGCGCGCGCTCTGCCGGCGGCATCTCGCGCAGCGCGCGAAAGGCGCCGCGGACCTGCTGCTTGCGCCCGGGATCCATGTTGCTGAGCTCCTGCGCGGAGTTGCGCACGGCCTGGCGGCGGTCCGGAGTGAGGCGCTCCATGTTCTCGATGCGGCCGAGGGTGCGCTGCCGCTGCTGCGGGGGCATGGCGTCCAACTGATGGAGACGGTCGACGAGCCGCTGCTGCTGCTGCTGGGGCAAGCGGTTGAATCCTGGCTCGCTGCGGAGGGCACTCTCCTGGCCGGCGAAGGACTGCCCCTGATGACTCTGCAGCCAGTTGCCGAGATGGGGACCACCCACATTTCCCGGCGGAGCGTTGTAAGGACTGCGGACGGTGGGATACGGATAGTGAGTGCTCGCGCCGGGCGTGGGAGCCACCATATACCGGTTGTTCAGTGGGGGAGCGGAGCCGGGCGGAGCTCCGCGATAGGCGGGCGCGGGCTGGGGCGGCCGATATGCGGGCTGCGGCGCGCGCGCGGGCGGAGCCGACGGATGAGGCGCGGACTGGTGCGGCGCTGACGGTTGAGAGTTGCCACCGTGATTGGCATGCTGCGCCCAGAGAGACAGTGCAGCGAGCGAGATGGAGAGAAGAAAGGCTGCCCGGCGCGCGAGGGTACGTCTCGCTGCGGAGACACGACCGCTCTCAGGCGGAGTACGCCGTTGCGTCGTGCCGTTGTGTACTGCGTACCGAGGCATGGAAGTTCGTCTTTCTCAATATGCCGCAACTGCATATGCCGCAACTGCGGGGGCAAAGCTCGACCCCGCACTCTTCAATATGCCGGATCGAGCCTGTTCTTTGCTGAGCTCTCATGCGTGCAGGGCTCTAATTCGCCGATGGATCGTTGGCATCATCATCCTGATCCGCATCGAGCGAGCTCAACTGCTGGTAGACCTGCGCGTTGCCATCGAGCAACTGCAGGTCCTTCACGATGGCGGACTCCGCCGGAGCGGGTGGCTGTGCGCCGTGCTGTACCCAGACCGCGGTGCCGCCGCCGATCATCAGCAGCAGGGCAAGCGCTCCGGCAGCGATGGGGCGGAACTCGAGGGTCGATCCGTAGAGCAGGCGCGCGCGCATGCGCTCCCACAGGCTGGCCGGCGGGTTCTCCTTCTCCTCGCGCAATCGCGCCATGAGCCGGGTATCGAAATACTGCGTGGGCTCGGGCGCCTCCCAGGCGTCCATGGCCAGCATGGTCGCCTCGAGCTCGCGGAGCTCCCGGCCGCAGTCCGCACAGGTGGCGACGTGCTCGCGTGCAGCGGGCGCGGCGGCTGCGGGATCGAGCAGCAGGTCTGCCAGTTGCGCTTTGGTCGCTTTGCAATCCATGGTGTTACTTCCTTGTCCCGATGCTGGTGTGGGCCTGGAGTTGAGCATCAGATGAACTCCTGGAGCCGCTCGCGTAATGTCTGGTATGCGCGGAAGAGCAGCGACTTGGTTGCGGATTCGCTGAGCTTCAGCACTGCCCCTATCTGTTTGTAATCCAGGTCCTGATATTTGTGCATCAGGACGGCTGTGCGCTGGCGTTCGGGCAGTGCCATGACGTGCTTGCGGATGGCGGCGAGCCGTGCCTCCCGCAACATATTCTGCTCCACGTTCGGGGTGGAGTCGGCCACGTCCGGGCTGATGCCGGTTTCCGGATCGGGCTGATCCAGATAGACGGCCTGTGCCCCGCGTTCGTGGCGGGTATCCCGCGCGTGGTTGACACCCAGGTTGGTCGCAATGCGATACAACCAGGTGCTGAACTTGGCTTCCGCGCGATAGCTGGCGCGGGCGCGATAGACGCGGAGGAAGACCTCCTGAGCCAGCTCCTCGGCGACGGCCTGATTGTGCACCATGCGGTACATGTAGTGCACCAACTGGCGGCGGTACTTCTCCACTAGCAGGCTGAAACCAGCTTCGTCTCCGGCTGCGACGCGGAGCATGATCTCCGCATCAGACAACTGGCTCCATGCTCCGGGAGCCAGAGCCGCGGCGCCCGAGACCGGCGCTGCTCCGCCCACATGCGTTTGGGGATGGACCGCTGCGGTAGCCATGTCCTCCTTAACCCTGTCTTCAGCAAAACGTTGCGCGGATTCGTCGCCTTCCTCGGTGTCTGTTTCGGGTTCTGTCTCGGGGTAGGGGTCCTCGCCGGCGTCCGGGGCGCCAAGCTCTTCATTCAGCGCGGTTTCCGGACCCTCGGCGGGGTCGTCGAGGGCTTCGTCCGCGGGATCGGCAATCGGGTCATGCCCGGAGGCAGAGCCGCCATCCTGCTGCCTTCGGCGGGGATCATCGGGATGGAGCGGCGAGCGGGATGACGGGCGAAACGGCATGAGGCGCTATCGCATTGTAGATGCCGGAGTTTGGGAGGCGGCGGCGGAGAAAAGTGGCAGTGGCAGGCGCCGAGCGGGTCCGGCCGGTTGGGCGGCGCGGCGGCGCGATGGTACATTGGGTGAGTCCGCATCCCTGCGGGGCGCTTAACTCAGCGGTAGAGTGCCACCTTCACACGGTGGAAGTCATAGGTTCGAATCCTGTAGCGCCCACCATCTAATCGAATCAATAAGTTACCGCCACTCGGCAAGATTCCCAGCACAACTACGTCACAGCAACAAGCAATTGCGCGTTGCCTGCTGCAAGTAGCTGCTCCGAAACTCTCTCCTGTCCTTCTCGTACATGAAAATGGGCAAACTTCTACGCCAGTCAGAAGGTCGTAGTCGAACCACTACGAAGGGCTTCAGGTCTTCAGTTAGGGAGCCGTAACGGGTCCGTTGAGTGCTGATCGTCAGCGCTTTTTACTTGAGCTACGAACCGCTGATACACCCTCCATTCCGGATCATCCTCTACAAAGATCTCG
>DASZGZ010000034.1:0-6826 GCA_035938355.1 Acidobacteriaceae bacterium | reverse complement strand
GGCGCCGAAGCCTTCGAGCGCTACAAGGAATACATTCCGCGCGAGCTCTACCACTCCATCGAGCGCAACCGCGTGGCGCTGAAGGGCCCTGTCACCACCCCCATCGGCGGCGGCTTCGCCTCGATCAACGTCACGCTGCGCAAGCAGTTCGAGCTCTACGCCAACTTCCGCCCTATCCGCAATCTTCCGGGCACGCAGACACGCTACCCCGGCGTGGACCTGGTCATCGTCCGCGAGAACACGGAGGACCTCTACGTCGGGCTCGAGCATGAAGTCGTCCCCGGCGTGGTGGAGTCGTTAAAGATCGTGACGGAGAAAGCCTCCACGCGCATCGCGAAGTTCGCCTTCGAATACGCACGCAAGCACGACCGCAAGAAGATCCATGCCATTCACAAGGCGAACATCATGAAGATGTCGGACGGCCTCTTCCTGCGCTGTGTGCGCGAAGTAGCGAAGGATTTTCCGGAGATCACCTACGGCGAACACATCGTGGACAACACCTGCATGCAGCTGGTGATGAATCCCTACCAGTACGACATGCTGGTGCTGCCAAATCTGTATGGCGACATTGTGAGCGATCTGTGCGCGGCCTTCGTCGGCGGACTCGGCCTCGTGCCCAGTGCGAACCTGGGCGAGAGTTGCGCGATCTTCGAAGCGGTGCACGGCTCAGCGCCGGACATCGCAGGTCAGGACAAGGCCAATCCGACAGCGTTGCTGCAATCCGCGATCCTCATGCTGCACCACATAGGCGAGACTGAAGCGGCAAATCGCATTCAGAGCGCGATGGACAAGGTGTATGCCGAGAAGACCACGCTGACGCGCGACGTAGGAGGCACTGCCGGGACGCAGGCTTTCGCGAACGCCGTGCTCGCGGCACTCTGACGAACCACACACTGAGAAAAGGACCGCAATGCCATTGGTGAATCGATCACTCCCCCTGCTGCTGTGCTGTGCCCTGCTGGTCGCTGGCGGTTGCAAACGCACTGGGACGGGCGCAGGCAGCGGATCTTCTCCTGCTGCTGAGGGCCCGATCACGGCGATCGACCCCGCAACCGCGGGCAACATCGAGGGCACCGTACACGTCATCGGCCAGGTGCCGGAGCGCATCGAGATCGATATGGCGCAGGATCCCGCATGCGCCATGAGCCCCTACGGCAAGAACCTCACCGAGGGCATCGTGAGCCAAAAAGATGGAGCAACGACTGGAAAGCTCGCGAACGTGTACGTCTACGTGAAGGATGGCCTGGGCAACAAAGTGTTCGCGGCACCGATGGAACCGGCCGTCCTTGACCAGAAGGGCTGCCGCTACGTTCCCCATGTGCTGGCCGCAATGGTCGGTCAGCCGATCGAGTTCCGCAACTCCGATCCCACGATGCATAACGTGCACATGCAGCCGACGGTCGGCGGCAACCAGCAGTTCGACATCTCCCAGCCACCCAACGGGGGCACCACCCGAAACGCCTTCGCCAAGCCTGAGCTGATGATCCCTGTGCGCTGCAACAACCATCCCTGGATGCAGGCGTTCCTCAGCGTTGCGCCGAATCCCTTTTTCGCGGTGAGCGGAGAGGATGGGCACTTCGCGATCCACGGGCTGCCGCCCGGCACATACACCCTGGTCGCCGTGCAGGAGCAACTAGGCCAGCAGCAGGCGAGCGTCACAGTGACCACACACGGCACCGCGACCGCGGACTTCAGCTTCAACACGAAGTAGGGATCAGCGAATAGGGGCCGGCACTTGGATTTGAGTCCTTGATCCCTGAGCGTAGGGCCCGATTCGCTGTCTTCGCCGCGATTCGCGATAAAATTGTTGAATCCTAACAAAACAGCGAAGAGGCCAATGGCAGAGAGACTGAGGGTTGGCATACTCGGCGCTACCGGCACCGTCGGTCAGCGCTTCATCCAGTTGCTGGAGGGGCACCCGTTCTTCGAGGTGGCGTGGCTTGCCGCGAGCGACCGCTCGACCGGTCGCCGCTATGAGGACGCGGTGCGCTGGAAGCTGGACACGCCCATTCCCGCCGGCGTGCGCGATCTGCCGCTTTCCCCAGCCGCCGCGGATCAGGCGCCGCCGATCATCTTCGCCGCGCTCGATACCGACATCGCCCGTGAGCTGGAGCCGCTCTTTGCGGCGGCCGGTTGCGCTGTCATCTCAAACTCCAGCGCCTTCCGCATGCAGGAAGACGTCCCTCTGGTCATCCCCGAGGTGAACGCCGCCCATCTTGCTCTGCTCGAGCAACAGAGCTGGCGTCAGAAGTCAGGCGGATACATCGTCACCAATCCGAACTGCTCCGCCATTGGGCTAGTGCTCGCGCTCAAGCCGCTCGCCGATCGCTTCGGTATCGACGGCATCTTCGTTAGCACAATGCAGGCCATCAGCGGTGCGGGTTATCCGGGCGTGCCGTCGCTCGACATCCTGGGTAACGTTGTTCCCTTCATCCGCAATGAAGAAGAAAAGATGGAAGCCGAGACAATGAAGCTGCTCGGCACGCTCGACGGAGCTTCGGTTCGTCCCTATGCGGCACGCATGAGCGCGCACTGCAATCGCGTTGCCGTCGAAGACGGCCACACCGAGAGCGTCTCGATCAAGCTGCGTACACCGGCAACGCGTGAGCAGGTGCTGGACGCCTGGAACGAATTCCGGCCACTGGCGCAGCATCAGCTTCCGACGGCACCGACGCAGCCGGTCGAATTCCTCGCCGCCGAGGATCGCCCACAGCCACGCCTCGATCGCTTGCGCGGATCGAGTTCGTATCCAGACCGCTTGCGCGGTGCGGGCATGGCCACGACTGTCGGCCGCCTGCGTCCCTGCACTCTGCTGGACTGGAAGTTCACCGTGCTCTCGCACAACACCATTCGCGGCGCAGCGGGGGCGGCGCTGCTGAACGCTGAGTTGCTGATGCAACTGGGCAAGTTGAACGGCACGCCTGTCACTTCTTCCGTAACTGCCGCGGCGGCCGTCTCCGCATGAAGCTCGTCGTCATGAAGTTCGGGGGCACCTCGGTAGAGGACGCCGTCGCCATCCGCCGCACGGCCGATATCGTCGCCGGCCGTGTCGCGCAGGGCCTGCAGCCGGTGGTCATCGTGAGCGCCATGGCGCGCGTCACCGATCAGTTGCTGAATGCTGCGGCCGCCGCCGGACGCGGAGACAAATCTTCCGCGCTTGCGGCGAGTGTGGCACTGCGCGCCCGCCATCACCAGGCGGCTGCCGAACTGATTCCGCCAACCGACCTTGCGCCGATCGCCACATTGATCGACGAGCACTTCGACGCGCTCGACGAGCTGCTGCGCGGCTTGGCCGCTGTCGGCGAGGTCACACCGCGCACCACAGATATCGTCGCCTCCTACGGCGAGCGGCTCTCCAGCCCACTCGTCGCGGCGGCTTTCGTCGCACGCGGCATCGCCGCCGCTCACGTCGATGCCCGCAACTGCATCATCACCGATGCGCAGCACATGCGGGCCATTCCGCAGGACGAGTTGATCGCCGAACGCCTGCGCGAGCATGTGCAGCCGCTGGCGCAGGCGGGCCGCGTTCCCGTCCTGGGTGGATTCATCGGCTCAACGCCGGAGGGCGTCACCACTACGCTTGGGCGCGGCGGCTCGGACTTCAGCGCGGCGCTGGTGGGCGGCAGTCTGCACGCGGAGTCGATCGAGATATGGACTGATGTCAACGGCATCATGACCACCGATCCGCGCATCTGTCCCGACGCACTGCGCGTGCGCACCATCAGCTTCGACGAGGCCTCCGAGCTGGCCTACTTCGGCGCAAAGGTGCTGCACCCGGCCACCATCCTGCCCGCGGTCGAAAAGAACATACCGGTCCTGGTGCTGAACTCGCGCGACGCGCAAAACGAAGGCACTCGTATCACGGCACTCGCACCGCACTGCCGCAGCCCCTTCAAATCCATCGCGGCAAAGAAGCGCCTCACCATCATCGACATCGTGGCCAACCGCATGTTGATGTCGCACGGCTACCTTAAGGCGGTCTTTGAGGTCTTCGACCGTCACAAATGCTCGGTCGACATGGTTTCGACTTCGGAGGTCAGCGTCTCGCTCACCGTGGACTCAAATGAGCGCCTGCCCGAGATTGCCGCAGACCTGCGCAAGTTCGCCGATGTAAAGTACGAGGGGCGAAAGGCGCTGATCTGTATGGTTGGGGAGAACATTCGCGGTCAGAACGGCATCGCGGCGCAGGTCTTCGGCGCGCTCCGGCACATCAACCTGCGCATGATCTCGCAGGGCGCGTCCGAGATCAACATGAGCTTTATGATCGAAGAAGACGACGTGGAAGAGGCGATTCGCTCGCTGCACTCGGTCTTCTTCGCCGATCCGGATCCATCCATCTTTGATCTTGAGGCACGCAGGGATCTCGAAACACGCGCGGAAGCGCAGGCTGCAGGAGGCAAGCGGTGATCTTCCTGATTCTTGGCCGTGGCAAGACCGGCTCCATCGTCGCCGACGTGGCGCACGAACGCGGCCATGGAGTGCGCGTGATTGGCGAGGAAGAGAACCGCAATGCTTCGGCTCTGACGCCGCCTTTGCTCACCCAGGTAGACGCCGTCGTCGACTTCACCACCGCAGAGGCTGTCGTTCCCAACCTGCGTGCCTGCCTCTCGAGCGGCGCGAAGGTCGTGGTGGGCACCACGGGCTGGTATGACCGCCTCAAAGACATGCGGGAACTCTGCGAGCGGCGCCACGCCGGCCTGCTGTATGGCACCAACTTTTCCGTCGGCGTACAGGTGATGCTTCGGCTGGTCCACGAGCTTGCGATCGGCACCCGCGGCTACGAGCTCTCCATCTCGGAGATCCATCATGCCAGCAAGAAGGACGCGCCGTCCGGCACCGCGCTCACGCTGCAGCAGACCGTCCGGGAAGCCGCGCCCGAGCTCGATGCCGCGATCACTTCGCAGCGCGAGGGCGACGTTGCCGGCATCCACGAGCTGCAGGCCCGCTCCGCCAACGACCTCATCACCATCCGGCATGAGGCCTTCTCGCGCCGTGGCTTCGCAGAAGGAGCGGTTCGCGCGGCCGAGTGGATCTCCAGCCGCACCGGCTGCTACGACTTCACCGACATCTACGCACAACTGCAGTAGTTAGACCTTCCGGCGAAGCACAATGAAGCTCCCGTCGTTTCGCAGGATGCAGCGGCTTTTCCCGGTTGTCGTCGCTCTGCACAACGGTGAGGAAGCATTCTTCATGCCGAAGTGGGTATCCGCTCACCGTGGCCAGCTTCCCTTGCATCCGCCCGCAGACGCGATTCTTCTCGGTTTGCTGCTGCTCACATTCGCCGCCTTTGCAGTCACGCATCTCAGCGTTCAGAAGGGTGAGCAGAGCGTCTGGGCATATCTGCTGTTTGGATCTGCGGCCGCGATGCTCATGAATGTTTTCGTGCCTCACATCCCGGCGACGCTGTTTTTTCACCAATACACCCCCGGCGTCCTCACTGCAGTTCTCATCAATCTGCCCTTCATGAGTGTTCTCATGATCCAAGCCGTACGCGATCATTGGGTTTCAGGGATGAGGGCACTCCGTTACGCTCTGCTGGTACCTTTTGCAATTGGCGGATCGATTTTGGTTTCTTTCGCAATCCTCTGGAAGTTGGCACACTGAGGTGCTGAGTACCTGATATTCTCGCCCGTTATGGAATTACGCGGTTGCGGCACGGCGCTCGTCACGCCCTTCCGTGCAGACACGACGATCGACATCGAGGCGCTTGCCGCGCTGGTGGAGTGGCAGATCGCCAGTGGCATCGATTTTCTGGTGGCCTGCGGCACCACTGCAGAGACTCCGGCGCTGAGCGATGGTGAGGCGCTCGATGTCGTCCGCCTCGTCGTTCGCGTGGCGGCGGGACGCGTTCCCGTCGTTGCGGGATGCACCCACAATGCGACGCGTGAAGCCGTCGAACGCGCAAAGGCAGTCGCCGCCATCCGCGGCGTCAGCGCGATTCTGACCGCGAATCCCTACTACAACAAACCGACGCAGGAGGGACAGTACCAGCACTTCCGCGCGATCGCGGAGTCCGTACCCCGGCCCGTGGTGATCTACAACATCCCGGGTCGCACCGCCTGCAACCTGGAACCAGCCACTCTGGCACGCCTCGCCCGTGACTGCCCGAACCTCTGCGCCGTAAAGGAATCGAGCGGCAACCTGCAGCAGATCACCGAGCTCATTCACGCCCTCGATGGCACAAAAGTGCGTGTGCTAGCGGGCGACGACAACATCGCCTTGGCGGCTATCGCGGTGGGCGCTAACGGTCTGGTCTCCGTGGCCTCGAATGTGATCCCCGCGGAGATGCAGCAGATGATCGCTGCTGCGCTGAATAACGACTGGACCGCCGCTCGCGCCCTGCAGCGCCGCTACTATCCGCTGCTGCTCGCCAACTTCTGGGAGACCAGTCCCGGCCCGGTGAAGCACATCCTGGCGCGGATGGGTCGCGTGGCGCCCGTCTGGCGCCTGCCTATGGTGCCGCCCTCGGCACCCGTGGCCGCCCGGCTGGACGCTCTCATCGGCTCGTTCGAGCTCGTGCCTGCTCCACGCTGATTTGCGCCGTACACTAAGTCCATTCATGTCCGCACCGAACCCCCTTCAACAGGAGATCGAGCGCCACTTTGCTGCCGGCGCCGCTGCCATCGGCGATCCCGCCGCCCTCGAGGCCTTCACGCAATTGCGCTGCGAACTCAACAGCGGCCGCGTGCGCTCCGCCGAGCCCGATCCCGAGGCTTTCCTCGGCTGGCGGGTCAACTCCTGGGTGAAGCGTGGCATCCTGCTGGGCTTCCGCATCGGCCAGCTCGCCGCATTCGGCAACCACGATCTCTCCTTCGTCGACAAGAGC
>DASZGZ010000033.1:0-2552 GCA_035938355.1 Acidobacteriaceae bacterium | reverse complement strand
TGTGTAGAGTCGAGGCCACACCCCTTTTCTGGTCCGCGCGACCGAGGATGTTTTCACGATGTCGTCTTCTTCTGACGCGTTCGCTTCTATGCTGCGCAGTCAAACTCGCCGCGAGTTTCTGCGGCTGGCTGCCGGTACGGTAGCGGCTACGGCCGTCTCCACGCTGGTGCCATCTGCATTTGCTGCCGGGACGCGGCTACAACCGCGCACCGTCGTCGTCACGTTTGGAGGCGGAGCCCGCGATGAGGAGACCTTCGCCGTCGAAGGCCAGCAGAACATCCCTCATCTTTTGAATGAGCTCATTCCGCAGGGAACGTTCTTCACCCAGGTGGTGAACCGTGGCATCCTCGGGCATTACGTCGCCACTGCCGGCATCGTCACGGGTTGCTACGAGACCTTCAATAATTTCATCGCGCAGCCGACCGGCAATCCGACTGTCTTCGAATACTTTCGGCGCGGCCTGGGCCGCCCCATGGATGACGCCTGGGTGATCGCGCCAAGCAATGGCTTCCAGCAGATCGGCTTCAGTCGTCACGGTGGATACCAGGGGCAGGGAGCCGGTGTCATTCTGCCAAAGCAGCTACTCGCCGCGGCCGTGAGCAGGCAGCGTCCGCAATCGCTGGTCGATTACGAGCATCTGCTGCAGGACAACTACGAGATGCCTGTGTATCGGCCATCGCTCTCGGAAAGCGACGGTGAGCTCCATCTCGAGCAACTTGCCTCCACGTTGCGGCTCTCCGTCGAAGATTTCACGCGCGATGCCCGCGCGCTGGACAGCGCCGACGCACTCTCACTTTCCATCGCTCGCCGGTTGATGGCGCAAGTGTCGCCATCTTTGTTGCTCATAACGCTGCACGATATGGATGTCGCTCACGCAGGCGCATTTTCCCTTTACGTCGATGCGATCCAGCGGGCTGATCGAATTTGTGGCGAACTCTGGACCACCATCCAGACCATGCCTGAGTACAAAGACCGCACTGCGTTGTTCATCATGCCGGACTTCGGCCGCGATGCAGACGGCGATCCCGGTGGCAACGGCTTCCAGCATCACCGGACGGGGGGCGCCATGGCGCGCACCACCTGGCTGCTCGCACTGGGACCAGGCATTCGGCAAAATGTCACCGTAGATCGCGCCATTCAACCTATCGACCTGGTGCCCACCATCGGCAAGCGCCATGGCTTCGAGACACCGTATGTGAATGGCGCTCCCATTGCGGAGTTGGTGTGAGATCACTCCGATGACGCCCGATCAGCTCACCGCCACCAGCTTCGCCAGCTATCCGCCTGAAGCGCGTCAGTTTGCCGTCGCACACCTTGCTTTGTTGCAGCAACTGCCGATAGCTGTGGCGCCGGCCTTCCTGCGTGAAATCATCGTCTTCGACTGGCGCTTTCCCGCCGAACGCCGCACCTTCGAGCAACAATGCGTGTGGCTGGAATCGTTGACTCCGGAGAATCGCGAGCACTTGCTTGCACCTTTCCGGCAGATCACCATGCCGGCCAACCTTGCCGCAAAAGACTGGGTTGGCTCGCCGCAGCCATTTCTTGAGCAACTTACGGCTTATCTCTGGTCCAGCAGCCAGATCGATACGTATCGCCGCGCAGCGCAGGATCTTCTTGCGGTGCCTCTGGACCAGACGCTGCAGAAGAATCGCTTCGTCATCGTGGTCGTCGGCAAAGACGCCACCGCGCCCAGCCCGCAACTCTTTCGCAAGCTTGCCCCGCATGGCGTCACGCTGCACAACCTGAAATGGACGGCGGAGACGCCGCAGCAGCTTCACGCCACACTGCAGCAGCATGCCGGTTCACAGCCCGCTCCATACACGCACTGGTATATCGACGGCGCCGAGCCGTGGCCGCATGATGTGGCTTCGGTGAACCTGCTCTCCTACGCACAGTTGCGTCCGGTGCGGGAAAACGTACTCGACCGGATGAACCACTTCACGCAATCCGGGCCGGGCGGGGCCGAGGGCATGCGCAGTATGCTGGAGGGTCTCCATCCCGGCGAGTCGGGAGCTGATGCCGTCACCCACGATCCGCTCATGCAGCAGTTCATCACTATGCTTTTTGTCGAGGGCTCCGGCACTCAGATCTACAGCACGTCATTTGTGCAATGGGCCGCGCGCGAGACTCTGCGTCGCGCGCAGCCAGAGCAGCTACTGGTGCGCTTCGCCCCGCGGCAGCGCCAGCGCACGTTGAATCAGCTGTTCGATGCGGCGACGAACGTCGAGGTGCCCGATCCCGAGGGCTCGTTGCGCGACGCGGACATCAGCGCCTACTACATTCTGCTCGACCTGCTGCGTATCGCAGACCCAGCGCACATCACGTTTCTCGCCTGGCGCGAGACTCAAGGTCATGCAGTGCTCATTTCGCCGCGCGCCCCGGCGGGCCACGTCGAGGAAGCCCCGCTCGATCTCGCTGCCGCGCTCGCGAAATACGCATAGCCTCACTTCACTTCAACTTCCGGCTTGCCGCCTTCCACCTGCCGCGCGCGAAACATTCCTAGTGTGTTGTAGCTCCACACCGGGTCGCTTTTCTGGTCGAGGACGATCACG
>DASZGZ010000032.1:0-17744 GCA_035938355.1 Acidobacteriaceae bacterium | reverse complement strand
GAGGATGTCCGGGTTCATGCCGAGACACATGGAACATCCAGGTTCGCGCCACTCGAATCCTGCGGCGCGGAAGATGCGATCCAGACCCTCTTCCTCGGCCTGTTTCTTTACCAGCTGGGATCCGGGCACCACCATGGCGCGTACGGTTGTCGCGACGTGATGTCCCTTGACGACTGCGGCCGCTGCGCGCAGGTCGCTGATGCGCGCATTCGTGCACGAACCGATGAAGACACGGTCGACCGCGATCTACTCGATTCGGACACCGGGCTTCAGGTCCATATATTCGAGGGCGCGCGCGTAGCTCTTGCGATCGGCTTCGCTGCGCGCATCCTCGACGGAGGGAACCATGGCAGCAACACGTGTCACCATGCCGGGCGACGTACCCCAGGTCACACTGGGAGCAAGCTCTGTCGCATCGATCGTCATCTCGCGGTCGAAGCGTGCGCCTTCGTCAGTATGCAGTGTGCGCCAGTGGGCAACGGCCTCGTCCCATGCTGCATCTTTCGGTGAGAAACGGCGCCCTTTCAAGTAGGCGAAGGTGGTTTCATCAGCGGCGATCATGCCGGCACGCGCGCCCGCTTCGATGCTCATGTTGCAGATGGTCATCCTCTCTTCCATGGAGAGCGCGCGGATAGCGGAGCCAGCGTATTCGACGACATAGCCTGTAGCGCCATCCGTACCGATACGCCCGATGATGTCGAGGATGATGTCCTTTGCTGTCACTCCGTTGGGCAGCTTGCCTTCGACGTTGATCCGGAAAGTCTTCGGTGTGTCCTGCGGCAGCGTCTGCGTTGCCATCACATGCTCGACCTCCGAAGTGCCGATGCCGAAGGCCAGCGCGCCGAATGCGCCGTGCGTCGAGGTATGCGAATCGCCGCAGACGATAGTCATGCCCGGTTTGGTGGCGCCAAGCTCGGGGCCAATCATGTGGACGATGCCCTGGCTGGCATCCTGCACGTCGAAGAACTCAATGCCGAACTCGGCGCAATTGCTGCGCAGCGCATTCACCTGCCGGGCGGAGATCTGGTCCGCAATCACCAAACGATCCTGCGCGCTGGTCGTGGGGACATTGTGGTCTACCGTGGCGATATGCCGGTCCGGCCGCCGCAGTTTGCGACCCGCGAGGCGCAGGCCATCGAAGGCCTGTGGAGATGTGACCTCGTGGACGAGGTGGAGATCGATATAGAGAATCGTCGGCTCGCCGGCAGGTTCTGCGACGACGTGTTGCTGCCAGACCTTCTCGAAGAGTGTTTGTGGCTGGGACATCGATTCAGCTTCCTTTGCAGCCTGCGCGGTTGTACGGGCGGTCCGGTTAGACAGCGTGCAGAGACTGATGACGATCGAGCGTGTCATTGAGTATGCCGTTGACGAGTGCTCCCATCTCCTGCGTGGGGGTAGCGGCTTCCCGCGCGTCCTCTGCGCGCAGCAGATCGGCGCTGCGATAGCCGCGCTCAAGCACTGTGCGCACGGCGGACTCTACGGCCTCCGCCTCGCCTTCGAGGTGCGCCGTGTAGCGCAGCAGCATGGCTGCGGTCAGAATGGCGCCGAGAGGATTGGCGATGCCCTTGCCGGCGATGTCCGGCGCGGAGCCATGCACAGGCTCGTATAAATTGATGGCGCCGCCCACAGTCGCCGATGGCAGCATGCCGAGCGAACCGGTGATGACGCCCGACTCGTCCGAGAGGATGTCGCCGAAAAGATTCTCCGTCAGCACCACGTCGAAGTTTCGTGGCGTATTCATCAGGTGCATCGCGCACGCGTCGACATACTGGTGTTCGAGCGTGATATCCGGATACTGCGCAGCGATCTCTGTCACGGTGGCGCGCCACAACTGCGATACCTCGAGCACGTTTGCCTTGTCGACGGAAGTGACCTTTTTCCGGCGCTTGGAAGCCAGCTCAAATGCGACGCGGGCTACGCGTACCACTTCATCGCGCGTGTAGCGCATGGTGTTCCATGCAGAGTTCGATTCGCGCTGCCATGCGCGCGGCTGGCCAAAGTAGAGGCCGCCCAGGAGTTCGCGCACGAAGAGGATGTCTGCGCCGGCGATCACCTCCGGACGAAGCGGCGAATTGGCAGCCAGCGCGGGAAAGGCAAATGCGGGCCGCAGGTTGGCGAAACCGCCAAGCGCCTTGCGCAGTTGCAGCAGGCCGGCCTCGGGACGTCGATCAGGGGGCAGGGAATTGAACTCGTTGCCCCCCACTGCGCCAAGGAGAACTGCGTCGCTGGCGAGCGCTGCGTCGAGGGTCTTCTGCGGGAGCGGAGTGCCTTCCGCGCGGATAGCCACGCCGCCGATGAGTGCTTCGGTGAACTGGAAATCGTAACCCGCGACCTCGGCGACGCTGCGTAGAACGTTCACGGCTTCGCGTGTCACTTCGGGGCCAATACCATCGCCCGCAACAACCAGAATCTTCAGCTTCATTGCGAAGTCTCCTAGGCCTGCGCCAGAGCAGTAGCCGGCGCGTTCAATTGCGTTGCAAGTGCGATCAGATCCTGGTCATAGATGGCCTTCTTGCGATCGGCCAGCTCGACAAAGCGGTGGTAGAAGCGATCGAGCTCCGCCGCGTCGAGCTTATGGCCGAGTTCCTGCAGGCGATGCGCAAGAGCGTGCCGGCCGGAGTGCTTGCCCAGTACCATGCTGTTGGACGGCACCCCGACGGAGGCAGGGGTCATGATCTCGTAGGTCAACGGATTGGCCAGCATGCCGTGCTGATGAATGCCTGCTTCGTGTGCGAAGGCATTCGAACCGACGACGGCTTTGTTTGGTGCAGGACGGAAACTGATGCGCTCGCCCAGCATCTGGCTCGTCGAAAAGAGGCGATCATTCTTCAATGAGTTTAGATAAGGATACTTGTCGCGCCGCACCATCAACGCGGCGGCAATCTCTTCCAGCGCTGCGTTGCCGGCGCGTTCGCCGATGCCGTTGATGGTGCACTCAATCTGCCGCACACCGCCCTCGATCGACGCGAGACTGTTGGCGACTGCCATGCCAAGATCGTCATGGCAATGTGCGGAGAGCGTGACACCGGCCACGGCCGGGACCCGGCTGCGGATTTCGCGGAACATCTGTGCGTAGTCATTGGGCGTCGAGTAGCCGACGGTATCGGGAAGATTGATGGTTGTCGCGCCGGCCTCGATCGTCGCGGCAACCAGTTGCGCGAGGAATTCGATGTCGCTGCGGGTAGCATCCTCGGCGGAAAACTCGACGTCATCCACGTAGCTGCGCGCCTGACGGACCGCGGCCGCCGCCTGGTCGAGTGCTTGTGCGCGGGACATCTTCAGCTTGACCTCGAGATGCAAGTCCGAGCTGGCGAGAAAGGTATGAATGCGGGGACGTTCGGCGAGGTCTAGCGAATGCGCCGCGCGCTCTACGTCCAGCTCGCGTGCGCGAGCGAGAGACGCGATGATGGGCCGGCGGACCGCCTGACTGACTGCGCGGATGGCCTGAAAATCGCCTTCGGAAGAGATGGCAAAGCCTGCCTCCAGAATGTCAACGCCCAGTTCATCGAGAGCGTGGGCCATCTCGATCTTTTCCGGGGTCGTCATGCTGCATCCAGGACTCTGTTCGCCGTCACGCAGCGTGGTGTCAAAGAAGACAATCCGCTCCTGCGGCGTTCCCGTCGTTTCCTTGTGCGTCATGTAAGTTCCCTCAACTGCATCATGCGGGAAGCGCTTCCATAATGCAAATTTATTGGCCTTGGAATTATGATTATTATTGCTTATAGTAAGGGTCTACACGTTGTTATGAGTGGTATTTGCTTATGGACTTGCAGCAATTGGAGACTTTCCTGGCGGTCGCAGAGGAGCGCAGCTTCTCACGAGCAGCGCAGCGCCTGTTGCGCACGCAGCCCGCAGTGAGCCAGGTCATCCGCAAGCTCGAAGACGAGCTGGGGGAGTCGCTGTTTGAGCGAACATCTCGCGATGGTTCGCTCACCGCGGCCGGCGAGGTGTTGCGCGCATACGCGGAACGCATGGTGGGGCTGCGAGCCGAGGCGGCAAGTGCGGTACGCGAGCTGAAGACGCTCGAGCGCGGCCAACTGACTCTGGCCGCGAACGAATACACGACGCTCTATCTGCTGCCCCTTCTGGATCGTTTTCGCCACATCTCGCCGCACATCTCCCTTGCCGTGCAGCGCTCCCTTGCCAGCCGTATCCCCGATGATCTGCTGGCGCGGCGTGCCGAGCTGGGTGTGCTCTCGTTCCGCCCGGACCCGGAGCAGTTCCGATCCATCGTGGTCTATTCCGATGCCGTTGCATTCGTGGTTCATGCGGGCCATCCGCTTGCGGGCCGCCGGCGCGCGCATCTTCGTGAGCTTGGCGCACAGAATTTTGTCGCGCACAACGTGGCATCGCCCCTGCGCCGGCAGATTGTCGCTACGTTTGCGGAGCACAAGACGCCGCTCAATATTGGTGTCGAGCTGCCCAGTCTCGAAGCGATGAAGCGATTCGTTGCGATGGGGAATGGTGTTGCGTTCGTGCCGGAGCTGGCCGCGGCTCGCGAGATTGAGCTGGGTGAACTGGTGAAGGTCCCCATCGCCGAAGTGAAGATGGAGCGCCAACTGCGTCTGGTGCACCGGCGCGCTGGTACGCTGTCGCACTCTGCCGTTGCATTTCTGCAGGCCGTACGTGCGTTCTCGATGGAACGGGGCAGACCTTATCTGTATGCGGTCGAAGCGGATTCGTCCGCTTAAGACGAAGGAAAGCTGTGCCGGGCGCGCCAGGGCGGGCGAGCGGCAGGTACAATTGGGCAGAACGCCAGGATCATCCTGTAGTGACTTCCGCCCGTCCGGGGGGCCGGTGCAAATGTGCGCCGCGTTCCACGCTTGAGGTTCAGGACCGAATGAAGAAGATTTCGTTGCTGTTTCTGTTGTTGCCGATGCTGGCAACGGCAAGCTTTGCGCAGGAGAGCCGCCAGGATGCAAGTGTCAGCGGCACCCTCGTTATTCCACCTTATACAAACGGGCAGGGCGTCTTTCAATCCGGGTGCCTGGCTCCAACCATTGCGACCACGGCGGCAAATTCCACGTCCACGGGCGGCGGTACCTGCTATGGCCCTGGCGTGCTGGCGAGCTACCGCTACATGGTGACCCCACGTAGTGCGCTCGAGGTGAACTACCAGTGGTCGCAGTACTACACCAATTACATCTATAGCAACCTCAATTTCAACATTCACACGAGGATGCAGGAGATCTCCGCTGCCTACGTCTTCAATTTCAACTTTCGCAACTGGAATCCCTTCCTGGAAGCAGGCCCGGGCGGATTTATCTTCTCCGCGCTGGACGACCGGGGAACCCAGACATTCAATCCCAAGCGGACCACGAATATCGGTGCTCTCTATGGCGGCGGCATCGCTTATGAGTTGAGCCCCAGCTTCGACATCCGCGCGGAGTATCGCGGGATCGTCGTGAAGGCGCCGAACTTCGGCATCACCAATGCCGATACCAAACGCTACTACAACGTCAGTGCTCCAGCGATCGGCATCGCCTACCACTTCTGATTTCAGGGCGAGCAAAGACGAAAGGCCCGGCGCGTGCCGGGCCTTTCTCGTGCCTTGAGATTGTTACAGATAATTAAGCGGAGTTTCTGTTAGAGGCTTCCGCGTCGAGCGGGACCCTGCGAGCCTGTGCCTTAGAAGATGCGATACGAAGCACCGACCGCGAACCCGTTGGGTGTCAGGCCGTTCGGCCGGTTGGCCAGAGGTATGGGATTGGGATCGGGAGGCCCAACGAATCCGGGCCAGATCTGATACTCGTATTCTCCGCGAACATAGATTCGTCGGGTCAGACGATAATCGACGCCTCCGCCGAGGGCCGCGGCGAAGTAGGTGCCGTGCGCCGCATTTTGCGGAAAATTGAAGTAGCCCAGGCCCAGGAGTCCTTTGCCGTACACGGTAAAGCGTTTGTGGTGCCAATTGTATTTCGGACCGATAAGGTAGTTGTCCTCGTGGATGTCGGCCAGCTGATTGAAGCGGTGAAAGCGTACCTCTGCTTCTCCCCCCCAGCGGGGAGTGACATTGTAGTCGACATATGCGCCGATTCCATACAGCCGTTGGTAGCCGTAATCCGGATCGAAATCTGAAAAAGTGGCGCCTACAAGTAACTGTTCATTGCCGCCCTTACCGGCTGCTACGACCTGTGCTCGACCGATCGTCGGGAGAAGGAGGAGAGCGGCGAATAATAAAAAGTTTTTCGTCACAGGGTATCTCTCGAAACAGCCAGATTCCAGATGTACAACAAGGCGGGTCGAATGACCCGCCTTGCACAGCTCTGGTAAGCGATACGCGAGGACGAAGTTCGTTGCATCGCCCTCGTGCTCGAATTCATCAAGCTACTGCTGTGGTTGTGCGGCTGGCTGCGCGCTTGCCTGATCCGGCTGAGCGGGCTGCTGCTGCGTGGATGCATCGGCTCCTGCCGCGCCCTGTGCCTGATCGAACCGGACGAGTTTGTAATAGACCGGAGTCACTTCAAATGGCATCTTATCGCGGGCGTTGAGCAACACAGGCGCTGAGGTCTTCAGGGTATACACCTTGTCATCCCACGCATCCGTACGGAGACGGCTGCCCAGCGGGAGCGCCGCGATCTGATCCAGCTTGTCCTGATCCAGCTTCGGAGCGCGCTTTTGAACGGCTATCAGCCAGGGCTGGCCGGTGGAGTCAAGCATCGAGTCGCCCAGCCGCGGTGTGTTCAGAGCAGACAGCTCCTTCTCGCGCTGCTGCAACTGCGCAAAGTAGAGGCCGGCATTGCCCAGCTTGTCCTTGTAGATGGACTTGTCGAGCAGAACGACTGCCTTCTTGGCGGCTTCCACATCGTCGACATCAGTGTGATGCATCTGGATGCGCTCGAAGGTGGACTCGTCGGGGAAGAGCAGCCGGTCGTTAAACGCGTACTTGGTATCGATGTGGTGCCCCAACACGATATGTGCGAGTTGGAAGGAGAGCACAGCGGCCAGCGACTCCTCCGAGGGCAGCGTGTCTACCAGACCCTTGCTGAGGATGATGGTGTTACCCACCGCGATCGATTCAAGCGGCGTCGTCAACATCACGCGGCAGTGCACCGGCGAAGCGAGCTCGATGTTGTTGCCGATGATGATGTTGTTCGTTACTTGCTCGAGGACCTTGTCGAAATCACTGGGAGCGGCGAGCAGACCGGCCTGAGTCAGACGGTCGAGCACGTTCTCCTCAGCCTGGGAGATCCACTCGCGCTGCGCCTGCAGCGGGCTCACGTCATCCGAGTTCTGGCTCTGGTCGGTTACGTCGTCGATCTTGACCGATTCATTGTCGGACTGGTGTGTGGGGACCTTGAGGGAATATCCCCAGATCGAGGTGTGCGCCTTGAATGAGACCGGGTGCTCCTTGTCTTTTCTCGAGGTCTCTTCGACGTAGACGCCTACCGGCAGCCAGACGCCGGGCTGCAGGTTCTGTCGCCAGCTATCGAAGTGGAAATAGTCGTTGTCGTCGGCCTTGTCCGCCATGTCGCCACCGGTATAGGTGCCGTTGAAGCGCACAACGTTGCCGGAGTCGTCATCGACCCAGATGCGGCCGGTAAAGCGGCCATTGCCGAGACCCGCCTTCGGGTGCACGTCAAAGACATCGCAGCGAACCGTCCCGAGGAATGCCTTGCGGACGGGGATGAAGTCGTAATGCTGTTGGTCGAAGCCGCTGGGATCGATGAACATCATCTCCAGGAAGCCGTCCGGCATGTAGCGGACGTTGCCCGGCAGAAGGCTCTTCGAAAGCAGTCCCATGGCGGCGAGCGAGCCCTTGAACATGCCATGAGATGCTTCGCTGGCTTCGCCTGTCGAATAGGATTTGCCGTAGAAGCTCTTCCCAAAGTCCACGCGCTGCAGCATGTACTGGTCGGAGACCGGCACTGCATAGAGCTTGGTATCGCCCTTCATGTTCTGAATGTAGGTCTGAACAAGAGGCGATTTCTGCTGAATGCCCTTGATGGTCAATTTCTCAGCAGCAATGGCTTTCTTGATCAAGGCGTTCTGCTCTGGAGTCAGGGTGGCAGCTGGAGCATACTTCTCTTTCTTCGCCTGAGCACTCGTGACGCCAAGCGTCAAGAGCAGAGTTGTCATCCAAAAATTCCGCAGGTTCATTTCCCGGCTCCTAAGTCGAACTTCCAAACTCGTCGTGCTATTGGACACCCTGTTATGCCAACTGGAATGTCACGTGAATGAGGGTCGTGTGATCCACCGGCTGCCCATTGCGGATCGCCGGCTTGAATCGGATATTCTCGGCGACGTGCCGTGCTTCTTCATCGAGCCCGTGACCGAGGCCATTGACGACGCCGATCACTTCAATCTGACCGCTGGCGAGGAATCGCACCTTCAGAGTGACCTCACCCTGGATGCGCGCCTCCTGTGCCTCAGGCGTGTAGCGTGCTTTCGGCTCCGAGATGACAACCGGAGGCGTGAATGCAGGCTCCGCATTCGCCTGTGCCAGCTGAACGTGACCAGGACCGCCCACCGCAGGACCAAAACTTGCGGTGGCAACCGTGCCATGGCCGCCGGGCTTTCCTGTTCCGCCGACGACGCCGTTCGCAAATCCAGCCGAAGCGACCGCGCCGTGACTTGTGCCGCCGGGCACGCCATTCTTGACGCCAGCGCCGAAATCGACTCCTTGCACTGTGCCTTTACGCGCTGCACCCGCGCCGCTGTTTGCGCCAGGCGCTGCATTGAAGGAGCCGAGGGCAGCAATTGTGGCCGGACGGTTTGCATTCGGGTTCGGAGCTACTGCATGCGGGTCACCGAAGCCGCCGGTGGTGGCCTGCGGATGACTCTGATTGTTTGCAACCGGCGTCGGTTTATTGCTCGCGAACATGCCGATCTTCGGCGCCGGCGGCGGAGCAACCGCCTTCGGCGGCGCTGGAGGAATAACCGGAAGCGGCTTCGGCGTATCCAGCTTTACTGGCTTGGGCGGCTCGATCTCCGGCTTTGGCGGCTGAATCTTGGGGGGCTCGATCTTTGCAATTTCGAGCTTGGGCGGCGGTGCAACAACCTTGACCTTCGGCACCTCGACCTTGGGCGGCTTCGGAGGCTCCACGGGGAATAGCAACGCGTCAGCCTGCATCTTTTTCACCACCACCTGATGGTGAATTGCGCCGATGATCAGAAGCAGGATGAGGATGGTCACGTTGGTGACCATGCTTGTTGCGAGGGAGCCCCACCGGCTATTGCCGTCGTCCAATAGGCCAAAATTCGAGTTCACAGAAATGCGTTCAGTCGGCATATATTCCTACTCGGCTAACGATCGTGAAAATTGTCGTACGCTGGCTATCCAGCCTTCCATTGCAATCTCTGATACTGTTTACCGCTTCAGTTGAGCGGCGCGCTATCGTCTGACAGGTCAGAAATCTGGCAACGAATTCAATCTCACTCTGGTACGAAAGTACCTCCGAGTGCTTGAAAGATACCTTGGATTCCCAAGGTATTGCAGTACCCCGAAAGTGGTGCGCAGACGCAACGGAGGTGTATCGCGACCTCGGCCCACTTCCTTCTATATCCGCTTCGTACCAAGGCGTTCGCCAGGCATGGAATGCTGGCGGCAGTCCGCAAAAACACACGGGAGCTTATCCTCCATAATACCGGGGTGAGACGGGCCCTGCAGAGCCTGTGGTTGCCCTTTTACAAAGCGTAAACAGGCAGCCTCCTTTGGTAATGACGTGAACTTGGAACGGCGTATGTCAAAAGAGGAGAAATTTTTGAAGATTCTGGTGACGGGCGGTGCAGGTTATATCGGTGGAACAGTTGCTCTACGACTTCTATCTGCCGGCCATAATGTGTTGATATACGACAACTTCTGTCATGGCCGTCGCGATCTGGTTCCGGCCGGCACCCGGCTGATTGAAGGCGACCTGGCGGATCGGGAGCTTTTGAGCAGGGTATTGCGCGACGAGAAAGTCGATGGAGTCATGCATTTTGCGGCGCTGATTGAGGCTGGCGAAAGCATGAAGCGCCCTGAGCTCTACTTCCGCAATAACACTGCGTCCACGCTGAGCCTGCTCGAAGCGATGCTCGCTGCTCGGGTCGATCGGCTGGTCTTTTCGTCGACGGCTGCCGTCTATGGCGAGCCGGAGAAGACCCCGATCGAGGAGACCGCGGCCCTTGCCCCCACCAACCCCTACGGCGAAAGCAAGCTCCTGGTGGAGCACATGCTGAACTGGATCAACCGCATCCATGGTCTGCGCTATGCCAGCCTGCGCTATTTCAACGTTGCCGGCGCCGTCGAGGGGCGAGGCGAGGCGCATGAGCCGGAGTCGCACCTGATCCCACTCATTCTCGATGTGGCCCTGGGCCGCAGGCAAAGCATCAAGATTTTCGGCAAAGATTACCCGACGCCGGACGGCACCTGCATCCGCGACTATGTGCACGTCGGCGACCTCGCAGATGCGCACATCCTCGCGTTTGAGGCCCTCGGTACACGCGCTCGCCTGATCTACAACATCGGCAACGGGAAGGGCTTCAGTGTGCGGGAAGTGGTGGAGTCTGTGCGCCGGGTCACTGGGCATCCGATTCCGGTCGTCGACGAGCCGCGGCGGTCCGGAGATCCGGCCGTGCTGGTGGCCAGCTCGAAGCGGATCATCGATGAGCTTGGGTGGAAGCCGCGCTTCGGCTCGCTGGATGAGATTGTCCGTTCGGCCTGGGTGTGGCACCAGCAGCGCTACGGAAAGCATTGATTGAGTAGGCAATGCGGGGCTGCGTCTTGAAACGGCCAGGTTTCGTTCAGTTGATACCAGTCCCGCGAGTTCCCATATTCTGTCCGGGCATCTGCCGGTGGGTGCGAAGCGCAGCGCTTGCCTCGCGATCCTGCTCCGGGCTGCTCCAGCGGTTCACCGCAAAGAAAGCAACGACAAGGAGCAGCGCGACGTCTATGGCGATCAGGATGACGATTGACATAATCCCCACCTCCTTATTGGTTGGAGGCAGCCTTCGCCTGGTTGCTGGATGTCATTCATATAGCGTCGCGTGACTCTGGGGCGTCTCGTGGGGTCGGTTGCAGTCAACGCTAAGCAGGCTTCACCTGCGCGGGTGGATTGCCGGCATGCAGATGGGTGAAAAGCTTTGCTGCGCCCAGGGCAGTGTTGTATACGCCCCAGGCGAGCGGGATGGAGACAATGATCCACGCGGCTGCGATCAGGCCGGCTGGAGTTTTGCTTTGCGAAGAATGCTTGGTCTCGGTGGTCATAGAGTCCTCTCTCCGGCGCCTTTCAGTGCGCGGCGGGCATAACGCCAAGGGGCTGTTTCTTCATCCAGAAGCGCTCTGCGACCGGGCGGACCAGCAGATTGGCGAAGAACCCGACCACCAGTAATCCCGCCATGATGTGCAGGATGAGCGGGTAAGCCTGCTCGCGTGGCATATGCATGGCAATGTAGTGATCGAGAATGCCGTTGACGATAAGCGGCCCGACGATCCCGGCGACCGACCAGGCGGTCAACAAACGGCCGTGGATCGCGCTCACGTTATAGGGGCCATACATATCGCGCAGATACGCGGGTATGGTCGCGAAGCCACCGCCATACATGGTGATCAGCAGACCAGCGATGAGCACGAACAGCGCCACGCTGTCCAAATGTTGCGTGCCCGTGTAGGGCAGCAGGAAGTACAGAACGGCGCCGGCTGCGAAAAAGACCATGTAGGTCGGCTTGCGGCCGATGAAGTCCGAGCATGAGGCCCATACGAAACGGCCGCCCATGTTGAACAGGCTGAGGACGCCGACAAAACCGGCGGCCGCCACCGCCGAGACCTGGCCATGGAAGAGGTCCTGGATCATGGGGGAGGCCTGCTCGAGAATTCCGATGCCTGCCGTCACGTTGAGCGCCAGCACCAGCCACAGGAAATAAAACTGTGGCGTGCGCATGGCCGTGTTCACTTCCACGTTATGGGAGCTGATCATCGCGGAGTGACGGACGGGCGGGGTCCATCCGGCGGGCTTCCAGTCATCCGCGGGAACGCGCACGGTGAAGACGCCGAACATCATGAAGACGAAATAGAGGAGCCCCATGGTGACCCACGTGCCCGGAATGGTCGGATGGCCGCCGCCCCTGAAGAAGGCCATAAGGTGCGTGCCCAGCGGCGAACCGATCATGGCGCCTCCGCCGAAGCCCATGATGGCCATCCCCGTCGCGAGACCAGGGCGGTCCGGGAACCATTTAATCAGCGTGGAGACCGGCGAGATATATCCAAGGCCAAGCCCGATGCCGCCGATGACCCCGTAGCCGAGATAAATGAGCCAGAGCTGGTGCGTGCTCGCGCCGGCCGCGGCGATCTCAAAGCCCAGGCCGAAGCAGCAGGCTGCGGCAAACATCGCCTTGCGTGGGCCTGCTGTCTCCAGCCACTTGCCGAAGAGCGCAGCGGAGAGACCCAGAAATGCGATGGCAATCGAGAATATGTAGCCGATCTCCTTGAGGTTCCACTGCGAGCCGTCCGCCCCACGCAGCGCCAGCAGCGGGTTCTTGAAGACGCTGAAGGCATAGACCTGGCCGATAGAGAGGTGAATCGCCAAAGCCGCTGGAGGTACCAGCCAGCGGCTGTAACCCCGCGCGGCAACGGTGCGCGAACGATCAAGGAATGAAAAGGCGGTCATTCAGTCTCCTTGAAATTTGATTCCCTAAACTTGCTTAAAGACGCAAACCAGAAACCCTACGATGCGCCACACCATGCCATCTACCGTTGCCGACGTGATTCCTCTCGATAGTTCCCATTGCGGTGCGAATGGCTAAGGGGGTTCGGTCATCGAGACATTGTCGAGACATTATCGAGACATTTCTGTTGGGGCCCGTTTGTTCATGGCGGCTACGGAATTCCCGCCAGATTTGAAGTCGTGATTGTCGAAATAAATTTCGTTGCGGTCGCATGAAATCGAGAGGGGCGGCTGAACGAGGTAAGGCATGTATCTCGCGTGCTATCCTTGCAACCGTTTCGCCGAACCTGCTCGCACGGTCGACGATTCTGGGAGCGATACCATATATGCTGCAACTCACGGCCAGATACATACTTCCGCAGGTCCTGCTTGGCGCGGGCCTGCTTGCGATTGCGACAGCACTTCCGGCGCAGGTGGTGGTCACTCATGGACCGCAGATCGGGTCTTCCAACCCCATCACGGCCGACCCGCCAGTGGAGCGGCCACACACCCAACCCTGCACGGTGCAACTTTTTACCAATGAACAGTTCGCCGACTTCAACATCAAGGACTTCAACTACGCGCCGCCATCGGAGTGCCAAGGTCCTTGGGCCAAAGTCGTGTTCTCAGCCGATTTCACGGTAACGGCGGGCCGCCAGTTCGACCGGACCGCACAGTTCCTCATCGGCAACATGAACATCTACTACGGCACCACGGCGGAGCCACGTGCGACGCTGAGCCCTTCGTGGCACGTCGAGAGTGACGTTACAGACCTGAGCGCCGGCCTGAAGGCTGCGCAAACCGGCCATGCCATTCTGGGCAACATCGTGAATAGCACATTCACGGGCATTATTTTCGCAAACGCGCAACTCGACTTCTACCCGGCGGACTTCCGCGATCGGGCGCCGAGGGTAGCGGACGTTGTGGTGCCGTTGCCGACAGCAAGTGTGGGTGCTTTCACGCTGAATACGACGGCGGACCAGTTGAGCCAGAGCGTCACCCTGCCGCAGAACACGGAAGAAGCGTATCTCGATGTCTTTGCGCAGAGCCAAATCAACGACGAGTTCTGGTGGACCTGCGTGCCCACGGATGTGAGCAGCGAACTGCAGAGCTGCGGCAACACCTCATTCCGCGAGACGGAGATCACCATCGACGGCAAGCCGGCAGGAATCGCGCCGGTGTACCCGTGGATCTACACAGGAGGCGTCGATCCATTTCTATGGGAGCCGATTCCTGGCGTGCAGACGCTCAACTTCAAACCCTTCCGCGTGAACCTGACGCCGTTTGCCGGCGTGCTCTCCGACGGCGCGGCGCACACGGTCGGGATCAGCGTGTTCAACGCGAACAGCTTCTTCCTCGCTACGGCGAATCTGCTGGTCTTCACCGATGCGCACGCGCAGCGGACCAATGGGGGTCTGTTGAGTGACACACTCGCGGCAGCGCCCACGCCAGTTGTCAGCGAGAATCTCAACACAGATTCGAGCGGCAACATCACCGGTACGGTAGGGGTGAGCTCGGCGCGCAACTATTCCATCGCCGGCTGGGTGACGACCTCACACGGCAGAGTGGAAACCACCGTGGATGCAACGGAGCATTTCAGCAACAATCAGAAGTTCACCATCAACGGCACGCAATTCATCCAGGACATCACACAAGGGACGACGATGGATGTGTCAACTACGAGTAAGCAGGGCGCTCTTTCGGCGGTGGACGCGAAGCATTTCTCCTATCCACTCACCTTCCTTATCGACCAGGAGGTTGCATCGGACGGGTCCATCAGCGAACTCAACAACTCCAGTCAGGTCTTCCAGGTAACCGAGGACAAGTCGCTCGGTTTCCTTCCGATCTTCCACAGTGAGGTTTCCAACCAGGTCTTGTCGACGGATACGGACCTCTTTACTGCGGCCGGCGTCTTCATCGGCCCCAGCAACGCCTCCAGCAGCCAGACCTTCAAGGCCAGCAACACGCTCGGCTATTGCTTCGGACGGAAGCTGACCTCCGCCGCGAATAAGCTGACGGCTGTGGACAACGTGAGCTGTCACTAGAGCAGCGAAGCGCAACTACAGGGAGCCCGCCTTCGCAGGACGGAAGGTGGGCTCCCTGCCTTAGATTTGAAGACGACGTATGAGGTCAAGAGATGAACGTCGTTATCTTCGGCGCCAGCGGAATGGTGGGGCAGGGTGTGCTGCTGGAGTGCCTGCGCGACTCGGACGTCGAGCATGTGCTGGTAATCGGCCGATCGAGCGCGGGACGCCCGCATGCCAAGCTGCGCGAGGTCATCGTCAAGGATCTCTTTGACGTGGTCTCTTACGCCGAAGAGCTGACCGGGCTGGATGCCTGCTTCTTCTGCCTCGGCGTCTCGGCGGCCGGCATGACGGAGGCCGCATATCGCCACCTCACTTACGATCTGACAGTGGCGGTGGCTCAGGAGATCGCGGCGCGCAATCCCGCGCTTTGCTTTGTCTATGTTTCCGGCGCAGGCACAGACAGCACAGAACACGGCCGCACCATGTGGGCGCGGGTGAAGGGTGCAACAGAGAACGCGCTCCTGCGCATGCCCTTCCGCAGCGCCTTCATGTTCCGCCCCGGCGTCATTCAACCGCTGGATGGAATTCGCTCAAAGACGCGCGCCTATCGCCTTCTATATGTATTGGCAGCGCCAGTGCTGCCTCTGCTGCGCCGCGCATTTCCGAACTCGATCTTGACGACGCGCGAGATCGGGCAGGCGATGCTCGCCGTCGCGCGCAACGGCTGGCCGCGGCCCGTGCTGGAGGCAAAGGATATTCACGCGGCAGCAACCCGGAAGCCATAGATTCATCTCCCTCCGCTTGCCTTCGGTTGCCGCTTCCCCTTAGTGTTGCGCGTATGCGCGGTTCCAGGATTTGCCGCGCGGAGGACATCCGGACGCATGGCCGAGACGGCAGAAAATCAGCACTTCAGCTCCACCCTGCATGAGACGCGGGTCTTCCCACCGCCTGCGGATTTCGCCGCAAAGGCACACGTAGGCGGGATGGCCGCGTACGAAAAGCTATATCGCCGCTCCATCGAGGAGCCGGATGCGTTCTGGGCCGAGGTTGCCGGGGAACTGGACTGGTTTGCTCCGTGGACCAAGGTGCTGGACTGGGAGGCGCCGCGTGCGCGTTGGTTCGTCGACGGCAAGCTGAACCTCTGTCACAACTGCGTGGATCGTCACGCGCTGGGCAAGCGCGCCGAGAAGACAGCCATTCTGTGGGAAGGCGAGCCGGGCCAGGTGCGCAAGCTCACCTTCCGCGAACTCCACGCTGAAGTGCAGCGCTTTGCGAATGTGTTGAAAGACCTTGGCGTGAAAAAGGGCGATCGCGTTGCGATCTATATGGGTATGACGCCCGAGCTTGCCATTGCGCTGCTCGCATGCGCGCGCATCGGTGCCGTGCACTCGGTGATCTTCGGAGGCTTTGCCGCGCAGGCGCTGGTAGATCGCATCAAAGACGCCGCGTGCGTTGCCGTGGTTACGCAGGATGGCTCGTATCGGCGCGGAAGCGAAGTGAAGCTGAAGAAGGTAGTCGACGAGGCGCTCACGCAGTGTCCCAGCGTGAAGAAGGTCGTCGTCTACCAGCGGACGCGCAGCGAAGTGCAGATGAAGGATGGCCGTGATTTCTGGTGGCACGACCTGATGCAGAAGGCCGCGCCGGAGTGCAAGGCCGAGCCACTCGACGCCGAGCATCCGCTCTACATTCTCTATACTTCCGGGACGACGGGAAAGCCGAAAGGCCTGGTCCACACCACCGGCGGATACAGCGTCGGCACCTATCTGACCAGCAAGCTCGTCTTCGACCTCAAGGAAGACGATGTGTATTGGTGCTCTGCGGACATTGGGTGGGTGACGGGTCACTCGTATGTGGTCTATGGCATGTTGCAGAACGGTGTCACGACCTTAATGTATGAAGGCGCGCCCACCTGTCCCGGGCCAGACCGCTTCTGGAAGATCATCGACGATCACAAGGTCACCATCTTCTATACCGCGCCCACGGCCATCCGCGCATTCATCAAAATGGGCAATGAGCATGTGGAGAAGTACTCACTCAAATCGCTGCGCCTGCTGGGCTCGGTTGGGGAACCGATCAACCCCGAAGCATGGATGTGGTACCACGAGAAGATCGGCCACGGCCGCTGCCCCATCGTCGATACCTGGTGGCAGACCGAGACGGGCGCCATCATGATCGCACCGCTGCCCGGTGCAGTGCCCACCAAGCCTGGTTCCGCGACCTTACCGATGCCCGGAGTCGTGCCTGAGATTGTTACGAGAGATGGAAAGCCGGTGCCGAAGGGACAGGGCGGTCTGCTGGTGATCCGACGCCCCTGGCCATCCATGGCGCGGACCATATACGGCGACCCGGATCGCTTCGAGAAGACCTACTGGTCGGAGTTTCCAGGAACCTATCTCACCGGCGATGGCGCGCGGCAGGACGAGGATGGCTATTTCTGGTTGATGGGCCGTGTGGACGACGTGATCAATGTGAGCGGCCACCGGCTGGGCACAATGGAAGTGGAGAGTGCGCTGGTCGGGCACTCGCATGTGGCTGAAGCAGCGGTGGTGGGCCGCCCGGATGAGCTGAAGGGCCAGGCGATCTGTGCCTTTGTCACCCTGGAGAGTGGGCATAAGCCTTCAAAAGAGCTGAAGGATGAGCTGCGTGCCTGGGTCGCAAAAGAGATCGGTGCGCTTGCGCGCCCGGATGATATCCGCTTTACGGATGCGCTTCCCAAGACGCGCAGCGGCAAGATCATGCGCCGTTTGCTGCGCGAACTCGCGAGTGGCAACGAGATCAAAGGCGACACCACCACACTCGAAGACTTCCAGGTGCTCGCGCGCCTGAAGGAAAGTGAAGAGGCTTGAGGACACTCGGCGTGCAGAGACGGGCAGGGATCCCTTATGAATCCTCCTTTGGATCGCATTTTGGATCGTACTTTGGATCGTAGACACATCCTCAGGTGGGCCGGGGCTGGTGCGGCGCTCACCGGCATTCCGGCGCTGGGCGCCGCTGGCACAGCGCATCCCGCCGCTTCGTCTGAGGCGTTGTTCGATATTCGTCGCTATGGTGCAATCGGCGACGGAAAGGCGCTCGATACGAAGGCCATCCAGGC
>DASZGZ010000031.1:0-29920 GCA_035938355.1 Acidobacteriaceae bacterium | reverse complement strand
GCAATTGTCTCTGAAGGATCAGGCTCGCCAATCCCACGCAGTCGTTCTCGTCTATGCGTTGTCGCCGCAAGGGTCCTACCTATGGGCCGCCAATGGCAAAGAGTCGGGCTTCTACCCGCTTCCCGATCGCTCCACAATCCTCGCACTGGCGGCAAATCACCGGCGCGCGATCCTTGCCGCCAAAGACCTCGTAGCCGACCAGCGTTCCGCGGCCCGCACCTTATACGAAATGCTGGTAAAGCCGGCAGAACACCTCATCCATCCCGGCGATCGTGTCTTCATCGTCGGCGACGACGGGCTCAACGGCCTGAACTTCGAGACCCTTCTGACACCGGGCGCCACCCATTACTGGATCGAGGATGTCACCATCACCCAGCTCCCATCCCTGCGCCTTCTTGCTCGGGCGGGTCGGCAGGCACCGGTGCGCAGTGCGGCTGAACATCAGGACCGGCTGCTCGTGATCGGCAACCCCATCTACTCCGGCCAGTCATATTCGCCCCTCCCGCACGCAGCGACCGAGATCTCGGATGTGGCTGCGCATTTTCCGGAGAATGCCCGCACGGTGCTGACCGGCGTACGCGCCTCGCCCGCCGCATATGTTCGAAGCGATCCCGGCCGCTTCGACTATATTCACTTCGTCTCCCACGCCCTGGCCAGTGAGCTGGTCCCTCTCGATTCCGCCGTCATCCTCTCCCCACAGGGAACAACCCCGGAAACCGCAAAGCTCTACGCGCGTGACATCCTGAGCAGGCCCCTGCACGCGAATCTGGTGACCATCTCCGCATGCCAGGGCGCCGGCGTGCGCGCATATGCCGGGGAGGGACTGGTTGGCCTCGCTTGGGCCTTCCTCCGCGCCGGTTCTCGCAATGTCATCGGCGCGCTGTGGGACGTAAGCGACGCTTCCACTCCAGAGCTAATGCAGCATCTCTATGACGGAATCGCCGCCGGCCAGCCGCCGGATGCGTCACTGCGTGCAGCCAAACTGCATATGCTGCACAGCCGTGGAGTCTTTCGCAAGCCCATCTACTGGGGTGCATTCCAGCTCTACTCCTCGGGCCAATCATCAACGCAATCACCGACGGATTCGCTGCCCTGATCGGGCGTGACTCCATCGCTACCCGCCGCTTCCCCTGTATACTTTTCACATAGCCAGAGAAGTCGTCCCGTCTGTGCCAGGAGTCCTTCTGACACGCTCCTATCCCCTACGATCGACCTCCTGACGCTCGCAGCCGCTGTTCCATGACCGATCCCACCGCAATCTCTGCCAGCGCCGATCCCGATGCCACTCACAATCTGGATATCTCGTCCGGCAGGCACACCGAATCCTCGACTTCCAGGCGGGCGTCCATCCGCGATATTCCGGCCGGCAGCACGATGACCGGTGCCCAGCGATTCCTCCGCGCCTGCCTGCGCCAGCCAGTGGATGTGACACCGGTCTGGTTCCTGCGTCAGGCTGGCCGATACATGGCTGAATATCAGGCCGTGCGTCGGCACCACTCCCTGCTGGAGATTTGCCAGACGCCACGGCTCGCGGCGGAGGTCACAATCACCGCCGCGGAGAGGCTTGACGTCGATGCAGCGATCATCTTTGCCGATCTGCTGCTTCCCTTCACTCCGATGGGACTTGACTTCGAGTTCATCAACGGAGAAGGTCCCGCAGTCCACCATCCCGTGCGCAGCATCGCGGACATCGATGCTCTCCGCACTGACCGCGCCGCAGAGCTGAGCTACGTAAGCGAGGCCATCCAACAGGTCGCTGCCCACTTCAATGATCGCCTCGCCATCATCGGTTTTTGCGGCGCGCCATATACCTTGGCGAGCTACATGATCGAGGGTCGTGGCTCCCGCAACTGGATCGAGACAAAGAGCCTGATGTACCGCGACCCAGGAGCCTTTCGCTCCCTGCTCGAAAAGCTCATTGACGTCCTTGTTCCGTATTGCGAACAACAAGTCCAGGCCGGCGCAGACGCCATCCAGATCTTCGACAGCTGGGTCGGCTCCCTCTCGGTTGAGGACTATCGCGAATTCGTCTTGCCGCTCACAACCGGGTTTTTGCGTCGCGTACAGTCATTTGGCGTACCTGTCATCTACTTCGGAGTCGACACAGCAAGCCTTTTGCCCGCGATGCGCTCCACGGGGGCCGACGTGTTGGGTCTGGATTGGCGGGTCCCACTCGATGCGGCCTGGACAAGCATCGGCCACGCATGTGCCGTGCAGGGCAATCTCGATCCCATCGCCCTCTTCGCCCCTCAGGATCTTCTTCGCGATCGGGTCCGCAGCGTTCTGTCGCAGGCTGCGTCACGACCCGGACACATCTTCAACGTCGGGCATGGCATCGTTCCCGGCACTCCTGTCGAAAACGTGCAGGCCGTGGTCCATTTCGTCCGCGAATACTCTCAAGCGCCACAGGGTCTGAGTCGATGACAGGCGTCGAACGCACGGCGGTCCTACTGCTGGCCCACGGCACACCAGATGCCCTGGAAGAGATCCCAGAGTATCTGCGCAACGTGACCAGCGGCCGCCCCCTGTCACAGGCTGCGATCGACGAAATTACCCATCGCTACAGTCTGATCGGCAAGAGTCCGCTCACCGACATCACCCTCGCGCAGGCGCGATTGCTGGAGCAGAGCATCGGTGTGCCGGTCTATGTCGGCATGCGCAACTGGAAGCCATATATCGCCACCGCCATTCGGAAGATGCGCGAAGATGGCATCTCCTCCGCTACGGCCATCTGCCTCGCGCCCCAGAACTCACGCACCAGCGTTGGGCTCTACCGCCGCGCCGTGCTCGCCGAAACCGGCCATGACCTGGCGGTCGACTTCACCGAAGCATGGGCCGAACACCCTTTGCTGATCGAAGCCTTCGCCGAGCGGCTGCGTTCAAAGTATCGCGAGCTTGCCGCTGAACTTGGCCACAGCGTCCCGATACTCTTCACAGCACATAGCGTGCCCTGCCGAACCATCCAGAGTGCCCCTCCTGTCGCCAGCCAGCCAGACTCCGCTGCACCGGTCAATCCGGACCCATACGCTATCCAGGCGAAGCGGACAGCCGCCATGGTCGCCGCACAGCTCAGCAGCGAAGGTTTGTCTGATGGCGATTGGTTCTTCGCCTTTCAAAGCCAGGGCATCTCTGGCGGGCCGTGGATAGGGCCCACGGTTGAGGACACTCTTTCGGCCCTGCGTCACGCCGGACACACCGCCGTCATCATCCAGGCCATCGGGTTTCTTTGCGACCACGTCGAAATCCTTTACGACATCGACATAGCATTTCGTGATCTCGGCCGGCGTCTTGGTCTGCGTGTAGAGCGCACGGAGTCTCTCAACGAGTCGCCGATCCTCACCAGCGCCCTCGCCGACCTGGCCCGGAGCGCAATGGGCCGCCTCGCCGCACACGCCCCGGTTTCCGTTCCAATCCTGTGAAGAAGCGCATCGCGATAGTAGGCGGCGGCATCAGCGGACTCACCGCAGCCTACATACTCCATCGCGACGACTCCGAGAGCTGCGAATTCACACTCTTCGAGGGGGAGAAACGCGCTGGAGGCATCATCGAGACCGTCCACATGGACGGCTTCACGATTGAGTGCGGTCCCGATTCCTGGGTGACAGAGAAGCCGTGGGCAGAACAATTGGCGCGAGAGTTGGGACTCGGCGACCAACTGCTAGGTTCAAATGACCACGCGCGCCGCACCTACATTGCGCGCGGCGGATCGCTCACTCCGCTGCCCGAAGCAATGCGCATGATGGTGCCCGCTGATCTGAGTACGGTCCTCGCCTCACCGCTATTCACCGACGCTGCCAAACAGGCCTACATGACAGAGCCGTCCCGTGCTGCGCAGTTGCGCGAGGACGCATTAGCGAACCGCACCGCCGACAGCGACGAAAGTGTTGCCGCATTTGTGCGTCGCCACTTCGGCGATGAGGTCATCGAGACGGTAGCTGGGCCCCTGCTTGCCGGAATCTTCGGCGGCGATATTGAAAGACTCAGTGCGCGTGCTTTGCTTGGGCCATTCGTCGCCATGGAATCGGCTTACGGATCGCTCATCGTTGGCCTGCAACAGCGCAGCCGCGCATCCGAAGCGCCCGTCTTCACCACCCTGGCAGGCGGTCTCAACACGCTTGTGGCCCGTCTCATGGAAATCCTGCCACCGGCCTCCCTGCAACTCTCCAGCCCCGTGCTGAAGCTCGATATACAGCCGGTTGGATGGGCAGTGAAAACTCCCAATGGTGGTGAGCAGTTCGATCGTGTCCTGCTCGCAACACCTCTCGACGCCACGCGTCAGCTGCTGACCTCTCTTCCATGCAAGGAGGCACAGCAGGCAGCGACACTGCTGCCGACAGACGCCGCGTCAGGGCTTGTTGTGGCATTTGGCTACGGAACGCAGGCCAAACCCACGCCAACGATTCCAGATGGCTTCGGACTTCTGGTGGCCGCTGGCCCTCAAAACCATCATTCGCTGCTTGCTTGCACATTTCTCGATCAAAAATTTTCCGGCCGCGCTCCAGAAGGGAGCGCACTGCTGCGTGCCTTCTTCGCGAGTTCCGCGGCAGATGAGCTTGCGCGTCGCTCGGACACCGAGATTGCAGCCATCGCGCGGAGCCAGCTTACCGCTCTTCTCGGTCCCCTACCGGAGCATGCAGACGTCACCATCGTGCGTCGCTGGCCGCGCTCGCTTCCGCAATATGAAGTTGGACACGTTGCTCGAATGACGCAGTTCGATCACTGCCTGTCAGGCCTGCAGGGAATAGCTGTCGCTGGCAACGCTCTTCGCGGTGTGGGTCTGCCGGATCTTGTCCGCGATGCCACAAAGGCCGCGCACCTCCTCGCTCGCGACTAAAGCCCTCAGTCCTCTCGCTTCAACAGATCCGCCAGCGTCTTCTTGTGGCGGCGTTCGCGCCGCTCTCGCTGTGGCTCGCTCATAATCACCTTCGCAGGCTTCGGCTGGCCCACGCGTTCGCGGGCATTCCGCTTCACCGCCTTGGTCACCGAGAACTTCTCCTGTTTCTTCTTCGCCATCGCACTCTTCCTGACTGGCCCCTACCTCGTCAGTATGGAATACTTTCTTGATGCGAGCGTAGGGATATCCTGCCTGACGCGGTGATCGATGAAAACACTCATCTGGCCTTCTTCCAGGAAAGGCCCGCGAGTTTCTCACCGCTTGGTCTACAGCAGATAGCTCTAGCCCGCGGAAGGATGGTGCCGGATGGAGGAACGCGACTTTTTTGATGAGCGGCAGGAGCAGCGCACCCACACACTTACCTGCCCCCACTGCGGTAAGGCCGACGAATATCCCGTCGCATGGCTGGTCCGGCGCAAGAAAGCTTCATTGCCTCGACATGCGGACGAAAGAGATCGCGCTCGCTTTGCCAAAGCGCAATCCTACATGGTGCGCCGCGATGACATGGTTGGTTGCAAGAACGTCCGCTGTCGCAAGCGCTTCGAGGTCACATCGCTGCAGTCGGTCGCTTTTTTGTGATGATTGATCCTGCTGCAAAATAGCGTTTGACTCTCCCCTTGCTGGAGACCCTAAAAAGAGAAGCATGCTGAAGATCGGTGACTTTTCCTCGCTTGCGCAGGTCTCCATCAAGACTCTTCGGTACTACGACGAGCGCAGATTGCTCTCGCCTGCGCATATTGATCCGGAGACCGGCTACCGCTACTACTCTGCATCCCAGCTCTCACAGCTCCATCGCATATTAGCGCTTAAGGATTTCGGCTTCTCCCTTGAGCAGATTGCGACGTGTCTTGAAGAGAATGTGACTGCAGAGCAGATGCGGGGCATGCTCCTGTTGCGTCAGGCGGAGCAGCAGGCGCGGGTAGAGGAAGAGCACGATCGTCTCGGCAGACTTCAGAGCCGTATACGGCTCATCGAACAGGAGACGTCTATGTCACAAGAAGTGGTTCTCAAACAGTTGCCAAAGCAATGGGTGGCCTCCGTGCGCGAAACAATCGCTAACTATCCCGCGGTGGGCGCCCTTTATCCGAAGGTGATCGCCGGTGTAGGGCCTGGAGTCGTTGGACAGGCACCATGTTTTGCCATGTGGCATGATCCTGAGTTCCGTGAATCCAATGTGGATGGCGAAGCAGGGATCTTCGTCAAAGGACCTATCACTGCAACAGGAGATGTCCGGGTATACGAATTGCCAGCCGCGACTGTAGCGAGTGCCATCCACTCTGGTTCATATCGCCGCCTTCCGGAGGCTTATGATGCCTTGCTCCGTTGGGTTGGGAACAACGGATATCAAGTTGCTGGCCCGATTCGCGAACTCTACCTGCAAAACTCTCAGCCGATTCGGCAAGATGATGAGTCCTACGTTACAGAGATCCAGGTGCCTGTCAGCAAGGCATCGTGATCGAAGCACCCACGAACCCTCGCAGCCGCCGGCGCGCCGGACTTCCAGCGCGTCGGCGGTCGTGATTTAATGGTGCTCGCAGGGGCTTTCCCTGCCAGACGCGAGGACCAGAAACCGATGCCAAATATGAGCCTGCCCCCCGAAGAGCGCAACCTGACTCCCGAACAGGTGGAGGCGCTCGACTGGCGCCGTCGTCGCGGCTCCATGTTGCTCACCCTCGCGGGCATGTTCACCATCATCGCCGTCCTGCTCACCTGCTGGGTGGGACAGGATCTGCAGTATTCTCCAGGCCTCGCCCGCCCCATGACCTACTACTTCCTGGTCGCCTGTGGCATCGTGCTCGTCACGCTGCTGGCCGGTCTATACCTCCGCCGCGGCGCTCCCGAAGTTCCCTGATCCTCTCGCCTGCACGATGCGACATTTGCTGCCCTATACTGATCGGTTGACCGATATACATCCGAACCAGTAAGGAGCTTCTTGATGTCCGCTGTCCGCCAAGAGAAAGACTCCCTCGGCTTTGTCGAGGTGCCGGAGCGCGCCTACTACGGCGCACAGACTGCTCGCGCCGTTGAAAACTACCCTATTTCCGGCATGCGCGCGCATCCTGTCCTCATCCGCGCCTTCGGTATGGTCAAACGGGCCGCCGCAGAGGCCAACAAGAGCCTTGGCCTCATCTCTGAGAGGCGCGCGGATGCCATCATTCAGGCAGCGCAAGAGGTAATCGACGGGAAGTGGAACGACGAGTTCGTCGTCGATGTGTTTCAGGCCGGCGCCGGTGTCTCCTTCCACATGAACACCAACGAGGTGATCGCCAACCGCGCCAACGAAATCCTCGGTGGCAAGCTTGGCGAGTATGCGGAAGTGCACCCCAACGACCACGTCAACTACGGCCAGTCCACCAATGACGTCTTTCCCACTGGCATGCGGCTCGGCGCCCTGCTGGTCCTCGAGACGCTCTATCCCGTCCTGGATACGCTGGCCACCACCTTTCGCGAGAAGGCCAGCGAGTTCGATGGCATCCTGAAGTCCGGCCGCACCCACATGCAGGATGCAGTGCCGATCCGGCTGGGCCAGGAGTTTGCAGCCTACGGGGTAGCTATTGAGAAGACGAAACGCGCCCTGCTGCTGGCCAGTGACTCTCTGCGTGAACTAGGCCTCGGCGGCAGCGCGGTTGGCACCGGCATCAACACCCATCCCGATTACCGGCAGAAGGCCATCGCGAACCTAGCGCGCATCTCCCGCGAAGAGCTCACACCCGCCGCGGACATGCGCTGGGCCATGCAGTCGAATGCCTGCATGGGAGAGGTGAGCGCGGCCCTGCGCGGGGTCGCGCTTGAGGTCATCCGCATCTCCAATGACATCCGTTTACTCTCTTCCGGCCCCAACACCGGTTTCGCCGAGATCTATCTACCCAGCCTCCAACCCGGCTCCTCGATCATGCCGGGCAAGATCAACCCCGTCATGCCGGAGCTCGCCGCCATGGTCAGCTTCCAGGTCATCGCGAATGACGCCGCCGTCGCCATGGCCGTTCAGGCTGGCCAGCTTGAGCTCAACGTCATGATGCCGACAATGTCCTACAACGTGATGCAGAGCACCACCATCCTCGCCAATATGCTGCGGCAGTTCAACGATCGCTGCGTCGCCGGCATCACCGCCAACAAGGAGCGCTGCGACTTCTACGCGCAGAGCACGGTATCCCTCGCTACGGCTCTCAATCCTTACATTGGCTACGCCAAGGCCGCTGAGATCGTCAAGGAGTCCGTCGCCACCGGCGAATCCATCATCAAAATCGCCCGCGCGAAGAAGCTCCTCAGCGAAGAGGAGATTAGCGCCATTCTCGATCCTGTCTCCATGACCGAGCCGCAATATCCGCGCGAGTCGGCAAAGGAACGCGACCAGCGCGTGAAGGCCTGACTCTCCGGAGCACGCACAAAGGGCCGCGTCCTAGGCACGCGGCCCTTGCATCACTCCCGCGCTTATTGCCGTCCAAAGCGGTAGTTCAGGCCCGTCATGAAACCAAGGTTGTGCTGGAAGTCCGTGCCCCGAGTGTGATCCGCCCAGGTGGTGAGGTTGTAGTCGGGTGCGATACGCACTGCCAGTCCCGGCCCCAGATTGATATCTACAGGCACCACTGCTGCTGCCGTGAAACGCGTGCCGTTGTCATAGAGTCCGACTAGGTAGCCTGGTTGCCCCGCCGAAGTCGCGTCGAACAGGTTATGCGTGATGCCGGCAAGCACCTGGCCGCTGATGGCGTAGTTCTTCCGCTGCCTTACGTAGTACTGTGGCCCCGCCATCACCGAATAGTTGCTTATGAAGGGCTGGAATATAGCGTACGGATTGTTCCCCACATAAACACTTTTGTAGTAGCCCCGCAGGTCCACAGACACGCCCAGTTTCGGGCTGAACAGCCGGGTCCAACCTGCGTTCCAGCCTGACTCATTGGCGTGCTGAAGGTCGTGGCCCGGCCGCATCCGCAGGTAGGCATAGCCGAAGTAAATTTCGTACTTATGGCTGTAGGTGTCTTTGATCGTCGCCTGCGTTCTTGCCTCTCGCCGTGCCCGGACGCGCTCCTGGGCTTCTCGAGCCAGCCGGACCCGGTCCTGCTCGTTCGGATAGTTTTTCTGCGGTTGCGAACTGGAGTTCCCTTGTTGCTGCTGCGCTTGGGACAACGGATCGCGCGTCACCGGGGTGGGCTCCGTTGGCTGCAGCGGAGTCGGCTGAGCATCCGTATCCGGAGCCGGGCTCTGCGCCGGCGGCGCGCTCTGCGCTGGATTGTTTGTGGTCTGCGCCTGCGTAGAAAGTGCGGCGACAAGGAAAAGCGTCAGGAGCGGATACGCCAGGTATCCTAGACTCTTACTGCATTGCATGTATGGTGATGCCTCCACTACTCTGCTGCTGCGGACTGGGGAACAGTGCTCTTAGTATTAAAGCATCTCGCGTCATTTCCTACCGATTCACAGTGCAAGCCGAGGACCGGCAGCAAACTCATCTCCGCTTTTCCTCGTCTTTCTCATTAGGCTCGGCGGCTCTTCGCGGTCGCTACGGGATCACCAGGGTTGTCAAACGGGGTAGACGTACACTCGTGTCAGACTGCGGCGTCGCGCCGCTGAAACTTCATCTTCGACGAGGCTCGAATGCGCTTTTTGCTCGGTTTCATCCTTGGGCTGGTGTTGGTCCCCTTGGGCTTGATGATCTACCTCTACTATGGCCAAGTACCGGTCGCCGTCACCGACCCGCCGTTCGTTATGGAGCGCTCCTTGGCCCATCGCACCCTGAATGCACGCATCGACCGGGAAGCGCCTAAAAGTTCTCCGATTGAGCCAAGCCCCACCAATCTTTTGATTGGCGCCCAGATCTATCGGGACAGTTGCTCAGGATGTCACGGCTACTATGGGCAGCCTTCGCCTTTCGGCAAGCACCTCTTTCCCACGGCGCCTCAGCTATGGGCTCCGCATGGAAATGGCATCGTCGGCGTCAGCGATGATCCAGTCGGAGAAACCTACTGGAAGGTCCGCTATGGCATCCGGCTCAGCGGCATGCCGGCCTTCAGCGACCTGCTGAACCAAACGCAGATGTGGCAGGTCTCCGTGCTTCTGGCCAATGCCGACAAGCCGTTGCCTGCCAATGTGATCGATACGGTGAAGCCGCCGGCCGCACCAATCCCTGAAACCGGGTTCAGATGAAGCGAGAGGTGCGATCCGGGCTCGCGTCTCTCGCCTCTGCTTCCAGCCCGTCTCTATTTCAGCGTATAAGTAACGCCGGCTGTGAATTGGAAGGTGTTCTTTTTAAAGCCGAGCGGCGGATTATTCACGAAGTTGTCCTGCGAACCAAGCGTAAAGCCAAGATTCTTGTACACAGGAAAGAGCAGTCCCGCGATAATCTGCGCACTAAAAGCGGAGGGTTGACCAGCCGGCGTGTTGAATGCCGGCAGGACTGTGCCAGTTTCATTGAAGACCAGCCCCTTGGGAAGCTGCTGCATAAACATCTCGCCGATGCTGGCGCCGATCAGATTCAGCGTCTGTCCCGATGGGAAGTCCGCCGACGGGAAAAACTCCTGCCTCTGATAGTGAATATCGCCCTTCACATCGAGAGTCCGCGTCTTCTCTTTGATCACCGAGTAGCCGGCTCCGCCGCCATAAATCTGCTGTACCTGCAAGCCGGATCCGATATTGTGATCCGCGCTTGCGTCTCCAAGAACGTAAAAGCGCTGCGTCAGATACTCATCACGTTCGATATCGCCGTGCAGAATGTTTGTCTTCGCGCTGGATGCAGCCTGAACGCCCGCAATAAATGGCTGCGTCGTCAGCCCATACGCCGCCGTTGCATCGAAGATCGTCTTATTTCTCGGGGCCAGCCAATCGACCGAGGGCTGCGTTCGCACCAGGGCGATTGCTCCCGTAAAACTCTCGCTTGTTTGTGTCGACTCGACAAGCGACGCACCGAGCGTAATCCCGCCCGCCCAACCATGCGTAAACCCTGGCTCGTGTGAAATCGCCTTCTGAAAGTCGTCGGCATTCACCAGGTAGGCCGCATCCTTGGTCGCAACGTTCTTCACTTCCCCGCCCACCCCGGAGACAGACACCTGATCAGTGGCGACATTCAAGGTCCCCACCGGAATCTGCGGCGCCGGCCTGCCGACGCGTAATTTATCACTGGAAGTGATCACGGCGTATTTGCCACCTGTACGCAGTGACTTGATCTTGTTCCAATCGACTTTGACGTCTCCCGTCATGTCGCTATGAAAACTGACCGTTCCACCCTCTTCATTCAGCAGCGTGCCGGTCAGTTGATCGCCATTCGTAAAGATGAGGACATCGACTCCCGGCTTCGCTGCTGCATCCTGTGCCAGGGCGTTCGTAAAAGCGAACACTACGGGGAGTGTCATGAGCGCGATGGCGGCGACACGACAAACGCTGGCCCACCACAACCGCACCAGGGACCTGTAGCAATGCGTCATCTCTTCTCCTCCTGAAATAATTGTTACTCGAACAGTTACGTATGAATCAGATTGCATGTAAGCAATCGAGTCTCTTCATGATATACGGCGAAATCAGGAATACGGCGTAAAGAGATACGCATAAACGCCGCTGGTCCGCGTCTGCCAACATGGCTTGTTAGGATACAGACAATGGCTTGGGATATCGCTACAGCTTTGGACGCGCTTGGCAGTCGCGATCTGCTCGATCTCGGAGTGTCAGCCAACCAATTGCGCCTCCATCTGCATCCAGAACCGGTTGTAACCTACGAGCTCTGTGGGCGGGCGTCTTCCTTGGAAGAAGGCGCACGTGAAGCTGCGTCTCATACCGCCGCCGTGGATCTCGAGCGGGTTCGCGATATAGATCACAATTCCCTGGACGCACTCAAAGCAACGCTGGCGGCCCACCGAGACAGGTTTCCCGAAATTACATTTCAGCGCCTGCCTGTTTCCGCCTTGGGACCCTTTGGAGAGAATCCTCTCGTAGTCGCCGGCGCTCTCCGCGATCTTCGAGCCACAGGGGTTCGCTCCCTCAGCGCAAACTTCTTCCCCGCACTCGGCCATCGTCAAAATGACCAGCTGCGCGCTCTGCTCCGATCGGCAGCAGACAGTGGACTCTCCGTTGCAGCCTCCGTCACCATTGGCAACTCAGAGACTTTCGAGCAGAGGATTGACACGCTGAAGACGTTGCGTGACCTGCAACAGGATTCCCATGCCCTTCACGTGGCACTGATACGGGTGCATCATGCCGCCTCTGCTGAGGCGCGCCGCGAAGAGGAAGCCACCGCGGTCGATTATCTGAAGACGCTGGCGGTTACGCGGCTTTTCCTCGACAACGTGGAACACATACAAACGGACTGGTCCGTGATGGGACCGAAAGTCTTGGAACTCGCGTTACGCTTCGGCGCAGATGACGCTGGAACCATCCCATGGTCTCAGTCCGGCAGCCCCGAGCCCTCCCATCATGGCGGCGAGTCCGAGCTGCGTCGCATCATTCGTGACGCAGGCTTTCGCCCCGTGCAGCGCGACGCGCTATTCCGGCAGAGCGTGCTGCACTAAGCGAATGGCCAGAGCGACCGCGAACAGGCGCGCAGCACGATTCTTCTCAAGAAATGCGCCACTTCCGCCCGCGTCGACCTGGTCAACAGGAATCCGCGTGAAACGCCCCACGAACACGTACAATCTCTCATGCGTGGCCGTTGCGCGCCCCGATGCCCCTGACGGGGCCCAAAAAGATGCATCTGATCGAGCTTTCAGCGTTCCTCCAGCACACAGCCGCGAATGCCGGGCTCTGGCTTTACACCCAGCGCGGCTTTGGCCACTACCTGCGTACTCACTACGGCAACGATCCCGTCAACAATCCATTCCGCTACCTCTATCAGTGGAATGCCTTCGATACCACGCTGCTCATCCCCTACTTCCTGGTCATGATCGTGCTCGCTTTCTACGGCATGCATCGATACCAGCTCGTCTATCTCTATTACAAGCACCGCGACCGCGCCGTTATCGAGCCACCCACTCATTTCGCCGAATTGCCCCGCATCACGGTGCAGCTGCCCATCTTCAATGAGCAATACGTCATCGACCGTCTCATCGACGCGTGCTGCCGGCTGGACTATTCGACCGACCGCCTGGAGATACAGGTGCTCGATGATTCAACCGATGAGACACAGCAGGTAGCCAGCGCTCTGGTGGAGCGCTATCGCGCGCTGGGGCACAACATCGTCTATCTGCATCGCACGGATCGCTACGGATACAAGGCAGGCGCACTCGATGCAGGACTGAAGCGGGCCACCGGCGATCTCATCGCCATCTTCGACGCAGACTTCGTCCCACCCTCGGACTGGCTGATGCAAGTTGTGCATCACTTCGCCCAGCCCGGCATCGGGATGGTGCAGACCCGCTGGACGCACCTCAATCGCGATTACAGTTTTCTCACCCAGGTCGAAGCCATCCTGCTCGATGGCCATTTCGTTCTGGAACACGGCGGCCGCTCGCGTGCTGGAGTCTTCTTCAACTTCAACGGCACCGCGGGCATGTGGCGCCGCCCAGCCATCGAAGAGGCCGGGGGATGGCAGCACGACACCCTTACCGAAGATACGGACCTTAGCTATCGTGCCCAACTGAAGGGGTGGCAGTTCCGCTACCTGCAGCACGTCGCCTGCCCGGCGGAATTGCCGATCGAGATGACCGCCTTCAAGACGCAGCAGGCGCGCTGGGCTAAGGGTCTCATTCAGACGTCGAAGAAGATCCTGCCACAGGTCTTTCGCAGCGAAGTCCCCCTCCACACAAAAATCGAGGCCTTCTACCACCTGACAGCAAATCTCAGCTATCCGCTCATGGTGGTGTTGTCTGTCTTGCTGATGCCCGCCATGGTCATTCGCTTCTATCAGGGCTGGTTTCAGATGCTGCTCATCGACGTGCCGCTTTTCATGGCTTCCACCTTCTCCATCTCCTCCTTCTATCTCGTCTCTCAGAAGGAGCTGTATCCGCGCACCTGGCTGAAGACCTTTCTTTACCTGCCTTTCCTCATGGCGCTCGGCATCGGCCTTACTGTCACCAACACGCGCGCCGTCCTCGAGGCATTGTTCGGCATCAAGAGCTCCTTCAAGCGGACGCCGAAATATCGGGTGGAGAAGAAAGGCGAGCGCGCACAAGCTACCAAGTACCGCAAACGGTTGGGCCTTGTCCCCTGGGTGGAATTGCTAATCGGGTGCTACTTTGCCCTCACCATCGCGTATGCAATCGCCAACGAGAACTACTTCACCATCCCGTTTTTGTTGCTCTTTGTAGTCGGCTACTGGTACACCGGCCTGCTGTCGCTGCTGCAGGGACGCTTTGAGCGGTGGCGTACCGGCGCCAATCTGGAAGAGTCCTCGCCCAAGCCCTTCCCGGTGGGTGTTTAGTCCCGGCATCCTCGAGATACAACTTACTTCCCGGTGCTACCATCTGATCGCTGTTGCTGGAGCGCGTGTATCCGCGGGAAATCCCCTCGCCGGCGGGTCCGCACATTCTCTAAAAGGAAGGGTAGGGGTAAGCATCATGTTCATTATCTGGTGGATCATCGTAGGCCTTATCGCGGGATTTCTTACCGGCAAGATCATGAAGGGCAGTGGCTATGGTGTGTTAGGTGACATCATCGTCGGCATCGTCGGCGCCATCGTTGGTGGCTTCATCATGCGTTCACTCGGCGCGGCAGGCAGTGGAGGTCTTATCTACACCATCGTCGTTGCAGTCATAGGCGCGGTCATCCTGACTTTCCTTCTGCGACTCATCACCGGCAAGCGCGCAGCCTGAAGACGAACACGGGTCCAGGGCGGTCCTCATCTTTTGAGGGTCCGCCTTGCCTGTGTGCTCTACACTGTTCGTCATGCGCTTTGCTCGCCTTGCAACACTCATCCTGCTCATTCTTGGTATCTCATCGCCCGCTCTCTCCGCCCTCGAGCGCCAGCCCAACGCCACCTACCAGGCACGACGCGAGGCGCTAGCACATCAGCTTCACGGCGGCGTCGCCCTGCTCTTCGGCAACTATGAGCCGACTATGGAGTATCAGGACTACCGCCAGGACGAGGACTTTTACTACCTCACCGGCTGGAACGAGCCTGGCGCCGCCCTTATCGTGGCGGACGCAGTCCCCGCCCGTGCAGGAAAGCCGGCACACCCCTACCGCGAGGTCCTGCTGCTGCCGGAGCGCAATCTGCACGATGAGCTCTATACCGGCGTCAAGCTCGACACCGTCTCACCCAACGTCACCGGCATCACGGGTGTGCGTGAGGTCCGCTCCATCCACGATCTGCCCGGCATCCTGGGCGAGCGCGGTCTCCGCGCCGTGTGGACTCAGCTCGACAGCGGCCCCGCCAAGAGCGCCCTGGCCTTCACCCAGAGCAGCCTCGGCAGCGGCGACACAGTCGAGGCCCAGGACGTCCGCGAGCTGACCAAGACACTGCGCTCCACCAAGGACGCCGGCGAGATTGAGCTGCTGCGCAAGGCTGCAAACGCCTCCATCAAAGCCCAGGAGGCAGCCATCCTCGCGATCCATCCCGGCGTCAACGAACGCACCATCTCTGGCGTAATTACAGGCACCCTGCTGGCCAACGGCTGCGAGCGGCCCTCCTATCCCTCGATCGTGGGCAGTGGTCTCAATTCCACAGTGCTGCACTACATGGCCGACGATGCCGTCATGCAGAACGGCGATGTGGTCGTAATGGATGCTGCTGGCGAATACTCCATGTACGCCTCGGATGTCACTCGTACCGTGCCGGTGAATGGGCATTTCACCGACCGTCAGCGTGAGATCTACAACATCGTGCTGGGCGCGCAACGTGCGGCCGCAGAGGCCTTCGTCTCCGGCAAATCGACGCTCTACAACCGGGAACACCCGGAAGAATCTCTCGACGGCGTAGCCCGCGCGTATATCAAGACCCATGGCAAAGACCTGCATGGCGAGCCACTGGATAAGTACTTCATCCACGGGCTCAGCCACTCCGTAGGCATCGACGTGCACGATCCGCTCGACTTCACCAAGCCTCTGGGTCCTGGTTCCGTATTTACCATCGAGCCCGGAATCTACATACCCGAAGAGAAGATCGGCGTGCGCATTGAAGATACTTTCTATGTAGACCAGAACGGCAAGCTGCAGGACTTCATCGCGGACCTTCCGCACACCGCCGAAGATATCGAAGCCTTGATGCAGCATCGCAACCCGGGCGGAACCACCGCGTCGAACCCGCGCTGACGCGAATCCCGATGCCGCTTCTCCACTCCTTCCTCGCCATCGGCGGCGGCTTCGCTTGCATCGCGCTGTTGACGGCCATCACAACGCTGCTCACTCGCTGGCTCGTGCCCAGCTGGGCCAGGCTTCCGCCCTCCCGCTCGGCGCAACTCTTTAATCTCGCTGCAGCCTGCCTCTACTCAGCAATTGGAGGACGTCTCACTGCCTCGGTCGCCCCGGTCAGCCCTCTCATGCACTCGCTGATCCTGGCCATCATCGTGCTGCTTCTCTCGACTATCGCGGCCAGCGAATTTCGCAGCCAGGCGCTGGGCTTCTATCCTCTCGCGCTCGCCCTGCTGCCTTCCATGGCGACGCTGGCCGGCGGCATCCTCACCGTTCTCTACCACTGAACGCAACACGGCCATGCGAGCCCTTAATACAGGACCCACACGGCCGCATTTCTTCTCATTGCTCTAGCTGATCACCGCGTTTGCAGAGCAGCCCGGCAGTCTAGAAACGAATGCCGAAGGTCACAGGAATCATGCTCACCGTGCCGGAACCAACCGTGGTCGCCGTCGATGCGGGAGAGTTAATCCACAGGTAGCGTGCTTCCGCATAAACCTTTGCGCCGCCGTCGCCAATGTTATGTGTAATGCCTGTACCAATGTTTAGCCCGCCCTGGTTGCTCGAAAAGTGGAACAGCGTTTGATTGGCGATCTGCTCGAAGCATCCGAAGAAGTCGCAGACCAGGCCAAGATCCACTGGCTGGGAAAACGTGGTGAGCTTGCGGTAGAATCCGCCGCCACCCGTCACATAACCGCCCCATGCGCCACCGGTCTTGTAGTAAAAGACCGGATCGAGTGTGATCCCCCACATGTGCACATTCCCCTCGGGTGCGCCAACGGCTCCGAGCACATTGTTTGGGATACCGGTACGGTTGAACTCATACTCCAGCAATGTGCCAAAGCGGTGATTGAAGTTCCAGCCGCCGCCTAGCTTGATGTTGTATCCGAAGGTTTGGGCGTTCTTCGTATTCCCAACCGGCGCGTCGAAGCCCGCGCCAGCCTCGATCGCCAGATGGTGAAATCCGGGCTGGCCGTACCTGGGATATTGTTTGTAGCCACCTCTCCCGTATCCGCCGCTGTTTTGCCCACCCTCCTGCGCGTGGTACGAGAGCAGGCCCTGATCCAAAGACTGATTCGAAGCATCGTTCGAGCTCGAAAAATATTGCGTATTCAACGTCGATTGAGCCAATGCCGCGGACGTCGAGACCGTGAATCCCAAAAAGAAAGCGGGAAGGCACCGGCGAAGTGGGCGACTGGAGAGGCAGACAGCAAAACGGCGCATAGTTCGAAGACTCCGTTGTGTAGATCGTAGGAGCGAGGCTCCCCTTCCGATTCGGAGCTGGACACGTTTCCCCGTAGCTATACCCAGAGCAACAAAGACCCCGCATCTTTCCGTCAAAGATCGTTCGGCGCGGAACTCAGCAGGACACAGCGATGGGAAACTCTGACGCTCCTTTTACGTAGGACACAGATCGGCAGGCAAAAGTTTCTCGGGCCGTTGCAAATGAGCATGTCAGAGCAACAAAAAAGTGGCCGGCGGTCTCCCGCCGGCCACTCTGCGCTTTTCTAGCGCTTAGTGGATATCGAATTGCTCCGGATGCAGCGCTGGATCGCTCTTCACGATAATCGTACGTCCGGTCATCTCCTCCAGCTCATTCAGCCAGCGTGCATTGTTGCCCTTCAGCGTCTTCACTACCTCGGGATGCACGCGAAGCATCACATCGTGCCGCTCAAAATGCTTCTGCATCTTGCGCATCTCGATGTAAATCTCGTTGGCGACAGTCGTGGGACTCTTCGTCATACCGGTGCCCGCGCAGATGTTGCACTGTACGCTCAGTGTCCGCTCCAGCGACTGCTTCACCCGCTTCCGGGTAATCGCTACCAGACCGAAATCATTGAACTGCAGCACCTTCGATGGCGCACGGTCCGACTTCAGCTCCTCTTCAAGCGCTGCCATCACCTTGTGGCGGTTCTTGCGCTCGTCCATGTCGATGAAGTCGATCACAATGATGCCTCCCAGATCGCGCAGCCGTATCTGCCGCACGATCTCCGGAATCGCATCCAGGTTCGTCTTCAGGATGGTGTCCTCCAGCCGCGCCGTCTTTCCAACGTACTTGCCGGTGTTGATATCGATCGCCACCAGCGCCTCCGTCTGGTTGATCACAATCGATCCGCCCGACTTCAGCCACACCTTCGACTTCAGCGCCTTGGTGATCTCATCCTGTATGCCGAACTGCTCGAACAGCGGCGTCTCTTTCGTGTACAGCTTCACCCGGCGCACGAGTGAAGGCTGGAAGCGGTTCAGGAAGCGGACAATGCGCTCGTACTCGGCCTCTGAATCCACCCAGATGGTCGAAAAGTTATCCGATACCTGATCGCGCAGGATACGCTCCACCAGGTTCAAATCGTGATAGATCAGCGCCGGAGCCTTCGCGGCATCCGAACGCTGCTTGATCTCATTCCACAGGCTTATCAGGAACCGCAGGTCCGCGCGCAGTTCCTCTTCGCTCGCGTTCTCAGCCGCCGTGCGAACGATAAAGCCGCCGGAGGCCTCGCCTTTCTCGCTGATCAGAATGCGCTTCAGCCGCTGGCGCTCCTCGTCAGACCAGATTTTTCGCGAGACGCCAACATGGCTCACCGTGGGCATGAAGACCAGAAAGCGCCCGGGCAGCGCGATGTGGCTGGTGATACGCGCACCCTTCTTCGCGATCGGCTCCTTGGCAATCTGTACGAGGATCTCCTGACCCTGTTTCAGCAGCTCGGAGATGATCGGAAGGTCGCTCGTCTGTGCCGACTGCCGGCGCCCATTCCGGCCGCGTCCGCGCCGCTCGCGTCCACGCTGGCGATCGCCCCGTCCGCGCCGCGGTGCCGGAGCTCCCTCTTCCGTGGCCACCACAGCCGTGGATGGCTCTTCCTCTACGTCCTCGTCCTCTTCTTCATCGCTGTCGTCGAACTCGTCGTCGTCGCTCGAAATCACCTGACGATCGATATGCGCATCGCGAATGACGTCTCCGATCTCGGCGCCACCCGCTACCCGCGTCTCCTCTTCGACAAGGTCGCTCAGGTCGTGCTCATCGTCATGATGAGCATGCTCGGGCAACGGCGCGAAATCATACTCGTCTTCGTCGATGACCTCTTCTTCCACCTGCCCATCGCCCGGCGTGAATGCGTGCAGATGGTCGAGCGCTGCTGCTTCGTGAGAATGTGCCGCAGGAGCCTCTGCAACCTGCGCATGTGTCTCACTATCGGCGCCGGTCCCGGCCCATTCTGCGGATGCGCCATGCTCTTCACCGAAATGCTCCTCACTGGAATGGTCCGGAACCACGGGCTCGATCTCCGGAGCAGGGGCGGTGATGTGTTCCGCGTGTTCCGCTTTCGGTTCAGCTGTCTGCGCTGGTATGCCCGGCTGTTCCTGCCTCTCCACCGGCTCTGACTCACGGCCAAAGAGCGACGAAAGGCGAAACTCGCTGGGAGAGGACGGGTCCACGCGATGGGATGCGGAAGCATTCTCCGGATCGAACTCCGCCTCGCCGTGTACCTCCGGCATCAGCGTGTCAGGAGCAACCTCCTCTTCCACCTCTTCCTCTTCCATCTCTTCCTCTTCGAGGACGAGGGGAGCCGGCTCCCCTGCCTGCGCCGGCGGAAATGCAGTATCGATGGCCGCATGCCCACTGCTGACCGGCTGCAGCTCCGAGGCTGCTTCCTGCTCCGCTGCGGCGAGCTCTATAGGTTCGGTATGCCCCCCAGGCCGCTCCCGGTGCCGCGACAGCGTCTCTCCGGGCAGCGCTACGCTCACTCCGTCCCAAACAATCGGATGCTCCACCAGTGTGGACGGCCGAACTGTGACCTGCGACGGCCGCACCTCAGGCTGGTTCGCCGATGCGTTTGCCTGTCGCTCTGCCTGTGCTGGTTGCTGACCATACTTTTGCAGCGCCTCGCCGGGCAACGTAATCGTTGCCGGGGCCTGCTGCTGGCGTCCGCGCTCGCGACGCCCGCCACGATCGTCCCTGACCGGCTCCGCTGACGGCGTCTCCGCCTCGGCTTCGATAGAGATGGAGCCAAATTCCTCCGGCTCACCCGCGCGCTCCCCGGTGGCTTCTGGCTCCCGGCTGGACGCCTGGCCCTCCTCAGGCCCGCGAACGCCGCGTAGACCCCGGCGACGGCCTCGGCGGCCACGCCAGCGGCGGGTTCCCTGCTGGAACTCTTCGCCTTTGCCTCCTTCCTCGGCCGGCTCGCCTTCCGCCTCGGCTGCCGCGCTGCCGGCCGGTGCAGCGGGCTGCGGCGCAGCTGGCCGCTCGGGGCGATCCTGATTGCGCTCTGTGCCCCCGCGCCGACCGCGTCCACCCTCGGCCCGTTCCTTGCGAGCCCCGCTCTGCGGCGCCGGTTCTGCAAACTCTTCAGAGTCCTCCTGCTCTTCCAGGAAGTCTGTGACGTACAGAAAAGCGTCACGCTCCAGCCCCAGGTCGACAAATGCCGACTGCATGCCGGGAAGCACGCGCGTTACTTTGCCTTTGTAAATGGATCCGGCGAGTGTGTACTCATTCTCGCGCTCGTAATAGATCTCGGTGAGTTGATCGTCCTCAATGATCGCAAGCCGCGTCTCATGCGGCGTCGTCGAAATACAAATCTCTTTCGCCATACTGCCTCTTTCTTGCCCGCGGCACTCTGGCCCGGGCAGCAGACGAGGCAGATCAGAACAGGACGAGTCCTGTTCCCGGAGCTCCGAACCGGAGTGCCGGGCCGCGTGCCGGGCAAGACAAGTGCAGACAAGGGAGAGCCAACCTGATTCCGTACATCAGTCCGCGAAAGGCGCTATCGCGCCGCCGCTGACTGAAAAAATCATTGATTGTATTGGGGCTTTCCACGCGCAAAGAGTTTGTGACCGCTCGTACCCGATTGTGGGGCGGGGTCGTTCCCCGTCTCTGCGTGTTCATTCCTGATCCTGCCCGGCCCGGTGATCCACCTGGCCGGCTTCTTGAAATTCCTGCAAACTCTTCCGGTGCCGCCTCCGATGCCGGTCGGCATGCACCGCACAACTTTGTCCCTAGTTCACGAATCGGTTCATCCGGACATTCATCACGATGCCCAGGGCAAGGAACGTGAACAACACCGAGGAGCCGCCATAGCTCATGAGCGGCAGCGGTATCCCGGTAACGGGCATCAGCCCCACGACCATCCCCACATTCACGGCTATCTGGAAGATGAGCACTGCGACGACGCCCATGATCAGCATGGTGCCGGAGAGGTCTGCGGCTGTCTGAGCGTTCTGTATCAAACGCATCAGTATGAAGAAGTATAGCAGCAGGACGAACACCGCACCGACGAACCCGTGCTCCTCGCTCCATGCCGCGAAAATGAAATCCGTGTACGGAATCGGCAGGAAATCACCCTGCGTCTGCGTCCCTTTGGCGACCCCGCGACCCCATACCCCGCCGTCACCCACTGCAATCAGCGACTGGCGGATCTGGTACCCGGACCCCCGGGGGTCCGTATCCGGCGAGATGAAGCTGGTCAGACGTGCCTTTTGGTATGGCTTCAGCCCCGCCCTCCAGATCGGCACAATCAGCACCATCCCGGCGCACGCGATGATCAGCGCCTTCTTCCATCCGATACCGCCCAGGAACAGCCCGATCAGCAGCACCGGCAAATACGTCAGCGCCGTGCCCAGATCCGGCTGCTTCAGCACCAAAGCCATCGGTATCCCGACCAGCAGGAACGCCTTACCCACGTCCTTCCAGTCCAGGTCCCTGCCGGCAAGGCTGGTGAAGTAGCGCGCCACCGCGACGATCAGGATCAGCTTCACCCACTCGGAGGGCTGGAAGTGAATGCCGCCCACCCGGATCCATCGCCGCGCGCCCAGCACCTTCTGGCCCGCCACCAGCACCACTAACAGCGAGACGATGCAGAACCCGTAAATCCAGTGAATGACATCCAGGAGCACGTGGTAGTCGATGAAGGAGAGCAGCAGCATCGCCGCCGTCCCGCCTACCAGCCACAGCACCTGTTTGCTCTCAAATCCGTGAAACTTCGTGTTGATGGTCGCCGAATAAATCTCGAGCACGCTCAGTGCCGACATTAGGAACACCAGCCCCATCAGCACCCAGTCGAAGTCGCGCAGTCGCAGGAATCGTTGCATGGCTAGGGGTTTCCTCGGATAACTACAGGCCGCGCCGCACGATCGTCGACCGCCTGATCATTTGTCGCCTGGTTCAGGAAGAAATGCCCAGCCCGCGCCGATGCCAGCAACTTCGCATCCTCTGGCCGCGCCGCCTTTACCGGCTTGCCGCCAAAGGCATCCGGAGCCGCCGGGTTCGACCAGATAGCTCCCACCTCGGTCGGCTTGCCGGTCTTCTTTGCCGGTGCGCCGGCTGTGGGCCGTGGTTGCGGCGACGACGGCGTCCCTTGTGGTTTCGGCTCCGCCTCTACCTGTAGAACGTTGTGCTCCAGTCGCCGCTGCTTGTCTACGAAGGCTTGAATGACCTGGGCCGCCAGCTTGGAAGACCCTACGCCCCAGCCGCCGTGCTCCCACAGGACCGCCACCACAATGTCCGGGTTGCGCCTTGGCGCCACTCCCACGAACCACGCATTCGCGCGCTGGCTGACGTCCTTGGATACCGACTTGGCACCGAAACTGTGGTTCACCACCTGCGCGGTTCCGGTCTTGCCGGCAAAGTCAATGCCCTCCAGATGGGAGCTACGCGCCGTGCCTCCCGCCCCAGAAACCACGGCAGCCATGCCGTCCGTGATGGTCTCCCAGGTGGAAGGCGCAATCGGTACGTTCGCATCGCCCGATCCGGGATACGAATCGATGATGGCCTGCCGGTAATTCGGCGGTAGCTGGTCCTGCAGAACCACGTGCGGACGGCGCATTGCGCCTCCGGAGGCGATGCCGCCGATCGCTCGAGCAAGCTGCACCGGGGTCACCGCCGTCGCTCCCTGCCCGATGCCGACCGAGATCACCTCACCCGCATACCATTTCTCGTGGTAGTTCTTCAGCTTCCACTCTTCCGACGGCACCACGCCGGCGGCTTCGTTCGGTAGGTCGATACCCGTCTTCTGTCCCAGGCCCAGCTCATGTGCCCACTTCGCAATCGGCTCAATGCCCAGTCGCTCCGCCAGCGTGTAGTAGTACGTGTCGCAAGAGTACGGAATGGCGTTGTCGATATTCACCGCTCCGTGATGGGCATCGCATGCGAAGAAGCGGCCATAAAAGTTGGCTCCGCCCTGGCAGTTGACCTTCAGGTTCTGCGCCACATTCTCCTGCAACCCAGCCACGGACATGATCAGCTTAAAGGTCGATCCCGGCGCCAGCTGATCCTGGATCGCCTTGTCCATCAGCGGGTGGTTGGGATCGGTGATCAGCTTGGCCCAGGTATCGCGCTGCACGCGAACGGCGAAATCGTTGGGATCGAACGAAGGATGGCTCACCAGGGCCAGTACATCTCCCGTATGCGGGTCCATCGCGATCACCGCGCCATTCCTGTTGCCCAGTGCCAGCTCCGCCGCCCTCTGAATGTCGAGATCGACGGTGAGCTTCAAATCCGAGCCGGGAATAGCGCGTTCGTAGCCGAGCCGTCCCACCTCACGGCCATGGCTGTCCACCAGCACGTCGCGCGAGCCATCCGTGCCGCGTAGCAGCGCGTCGTAGCTCTCCTCCACTCCGGAGCGCCCCACCACGTCCCCGGGCTCGTAGTACGCATACCGGGACTGGTTAAGCATGTCTTCGCTGACCTCGCCGGTATAGCCGATCAAGGCCGCTGCGAAACCGTCACGCGGATAGAGCCGGCGCTGCTCGTCGATGGTCTCGAGCTCGGGCAACTCATCGCGGTGCGCCTCGATGAACTCCTTCTCATCCGGCGTGATATCGCTCTTGAGCGGCACCAGCTGATACTTCGGACCGCCGCGATAGCGCGCCAGCGCAGCGCGTATCTGGTCGACCGTCATGTGCAGACCGCGGGCGATCTTCGGCAGGTCGCTGTCTAGAGTCTGCGTCTGGTCCGCCACCAGAAAACATGAGACCGAAGGGTAGTTGTCCACCAGCAGGCGTCCGTCGCGGTCAAAGAGCCGGCCGCGCGGGGCCAGGATCGGCACCTTGCGGATACGGTTCGCTTCTGCGAGCTCGCGATAGTTCGTTGCGCCTAGAATCTGCAGCCGCCATAGGCCCGTAATCAACACGGCAAGGACCGCGACGATGACATACTGCACCACCGCCAGCTTGAGCGCCGGAATCTTCTCGTCCCGCGACCCCATCATGCCCGCCTCACCGTATTGCGCCTGTCGCAGCCCATTGCCTTTGCCCCGCAGCCATCAGTCCCGCACTCTGGTGCGGTCCAGCCCTGCGAACAGCACCAGGCCCAGCGCGACATTCACTGCGGCGCGCACAATCTGGTGCATCCAGCTCCACGCCAGCTGCTCGGCAATCAAATGACGAACGATGACCAGGTAAAGGAAGCTGTCCACCAAAGTGAAGACAAAGATCATCAGCATCCGCGTGATCGGATTATCGACATCGATCCGCAGCCCGATCGACGCCGCCAGAAAGCCGATGATCGTATTCGCGATACCGTGGATGCCGACCGGCTGGTGTGTCACCCCATCCTGCAGCAGACCGACAACTGCGCCCGTGAGCGTGCCGGCGATCGGACTGCGCCGCGACACAGCGAAGTAAATCACCACCAGCAGCGGGAGATCGAAGACATCCAGCCGCGGATAGCGCAAAGGCAGATACGCCTGCAGAAACACTGCCAGGAGCGGCGTGGCCAGCATGATAGGCCACGGGAACTGCTGGGTATCCAGCTCTCGGCGCGAATTTGCCATCAATACCGGCATTATTGGTGCTGCTCCCTGCTCGCTGTCCCGGCCGCCGGCGCGATCGCTGCACTCGTCTTCTCCGCACCCGTCTTCTCAGGATTTACGAGCGGCCGGTCGGGCCCGGTCGCCGTGCCCGGGATAATGAAGCTGTCCTGATTTGTATGTGGCGCCGGTTTCGTCGACCCATCGCTGGAGATCGTGCCATCCCCGTCCGAATGCGGCTTTTTCGGGCGTTTCACCGGTGCGTTCCCGTTTGTCACTTCACTCCCGCCCTGCGACGGTGTGATCGGCGCGGCTTTTCCCGGTGTCATCTGCGACGCAGGACGCACTTCGCTCGGCGAGAATCGGTCCGGGCGCGCCGCCGTCAACGGCTTCAGCGGCCGCAGATCCACGCCATCCGGGCCGGCAGCGCCCTGCTGCGGCGGCGGCGCATTCGGGTCCTGAAGACCCGGCAGCTTCTCGGCCAGAATGTCGGAGGCTCGCTGCATCTCCACCTCTTCTGCGCCCGCGGCCTCGCTCTTGGCCAAATCGCGCTGAGTCGCAGCCGGTAACTCATCGCTCGTCTCCGTTACCACCAGAACTTCATCGAGGTGCTGCAGATTTGCCGCCGGCTTGAGGACGATGTCCACGTAGGGCTCGCGGTCGGGATCACTCACTACTTTTTCCACGGTGCCCACCGCAAGACCTCTGGGAAATATCTGATCGCCGCCGCTGGTCACAACCTTCTCGCCCGGCTTCACGCGGTCATCCGGCAGCACATTGATGATCTGCGGCTGGCCATATGCGTTTCCGCGCAGCACACCGCGCATGCGGGTTTTCTCCAGCAGCACGCCCGCGCCGCTGGTCTGGTCGTTGATCTCGAGCACCTGCGATGTGTGCGGGAATACCTCTACCAGCTTGCCAACGATGCCATCCGGCGTGATAACCGGCTGATCGCGCTTCAGGCCTTCCTTGGAGCCCTTATCGATGGTGAGGATGCGCGACTGGTCGCTGCCGCCCGTGCCAATCACCTGCGCTGGCACGGTCTTGTAGATGTACTTCTGACGAAATCCCAGCAGCTCCTGCAGCCGCTGGCCCTGCTTCGCATCTTCGAGGATTGCCGCCTGCTCCAGCCGAAGCTGCTCCACCTGAGCGCGCAAAGCCTGGTTCTCTTCACGCGTGTGCCGCAGGTCAATGTAGTTGCCCCAGAATCCGCGCGCACCGGATCCGGTGTGCGACATCACCTTCTCAGGCGGGGACATCATGGCGACTACCCAGTAACGCAGCAGCCTGACGCCCTTGCCGTCGCTGCCGCGCGCCGCGGGGGTCCGTACCTGCACCGCCAGCCCCAGAAACTGCGCCAGTAGCACGGCGGAGAGGACCATGATGTTCTTGTAGCGCTCGAGGAAGGTTTCCATGGTCCATTACTTCCAATGGTGCAGTGTGTCGAACTCCGTGGCCTAGACCGGCCGATTCTCCGGAGCGTTACTCGATCTTGATCTTGCGCAGCAGCCGGAAGTCCGACAGCATCTTGCCGGTGCCCAGCACGACGGACTTCAGCGGATCATCCGCGATAGAAACCGGAAGTCCTGTTTCCTCGCGAATCCGCTTATCCAGGTTCTTGATCAGCGCACCGCCGCCGGTCAGCACAATGCCGCGGTCGCTGATGTCGGCGGAAAGCTCCGGTGGCGTACGTTCCAGAGCCACGCGAATCGCATTGAGAATGACTGCGACACATTCGGTTAAGGCTTCGCGTATCTCCGAATCGTCAATCGTGATCGTCTTGGGCACGCCTTCGATCAGGTTGCGGCCCTTGATCTCCATCTGCAGCGGCTTATCCAGCGGATACGCCGAGCCGATCTCCATCTTGATCTGTTCTGCCGTGCGCTCACCGATCAGCAGGTTGTACTTGCGCTTGAGGTAGTTCATCACTGCCTCATCCATCTGGTTACCCGCCATGCGCACGGATCGCGAGTACACAATGCCCGAGAGCGAGATCACCGCGATATCTGTCGTGCCGCCGCCGATGTCGACCACCATGTTGCCGCTCGGCTCGGTGATCGGCAAACCCGCGCCAATCGCGGCCACCATGGCCTGTTCCACCAGAAATACTTCGCTGGCTTTGGCGCGATATGCCGAGTCTTCGACGGCGCGCTTCTCCACCTGCGTGATCTCCGAAGGCACGCCGATCACGATGCGCGGATGCACCAGCATCTTGCGGTTATGCGCCTTGCGGATGAAGTAATTGAGCATCTTTTCGGTGACCTTGAAGTCCGCGATCACCCCATCCTTCATCGGCTTGATGGCGACGATATTGCCTGGTGTGCGGCCGAGCATCTCCTTGGCCTCGATGCCTACAGCCTCGATCTCGCCGGTGTTCTTATTAATTGCCACGATGGAGGGTTCGTTGACCACAACACCCTTACCACGGGCATACACCAAAGTGTTGGCCGTACCCAAATCGATCGCCAGATCGGAGGAGAAAACGCTGAAGAGCGATCGCATCCCATGCGAGCGCGAAGAACGCGAGTGAAATCCGTTACTTGCCATCTGGGCGGCCTGTCTGGTCTTCCTTACTGGGGAAAGTCTATAGAGGATTGTAAGGGACCAAAAAAGAACGCGCCTATGACACAAAGGTGGTTCCCGCAAAGTCAACCTCTGGGTTACCCACCCCCAATCGTCATCTCCACTCCTGATTCGGAACCCTTCAATTAGATGAACGATCGTTCGTATAGAATTACCTTTCTGGGAAAAGCAATGGACTTGCTATCAGTTAGAGAGGCAGCACAATCTCATTCACTCCACATCCTCCGTCCGTAGCCAGGCAGCGTCTTCTCGATGCTGCTCTGCTCGAATTCGCGCGCGCAGGATTCGACGGGGCATCCATCCGCACAATCATGAAGCTGCTCGGCATGCGTGAGAGTGGCTTCTACGCCCACTTCCCCAGCAAACAGAAAGCCTATGATGCGTTATTCGAAGAGGGCAGTCCTGCGCTGGTGACCCGCTGGGTCTCGCACATCGCTGCTGATCAGCCGCCGGACGCAGCACTGCGGAAACTTGCCGGCGAGATTATGGAGGCCTGGTCGGCACCGCGTGCCCGGCTCCTGTCCAGCGTCGTATTGCGTGAGCTATTCAGTGGGCGCAGTGAAAAGCGCCAGGAACTCTTGACCGCGATGCATGAAGCGCAGCAGACGCTGGGACGTTTACTAGCGGCATGGCAGCAGCGTGGCGCCATCCGCGATCAAACAGATCCCACATCTCTCGCTTTCGAATTTCTTTCGCCGCTGATAATGCTGCGCAGCCTGCACTTCAACCACGCCTCCACCATCGAGGAGTTGCGCGAGGGCGATATTCGCATCGCGCGGCATGTCGAGACCTTCCTTCAAATGGTGCTGGTCACGCCTCAATAGCAGCCATCACCAGTAGCCATCACCGCGCGATATCATCTGTCTTCATGGACGCGAAGGCCGTGGTACTGACCGCTGACGAATTGCTTCGCGTCTTCCATCAAAGCGAGATATTCCTGTTGCTGGGCGCGGCCTTTGCCACGGTGGGAATCGTCTCGGCCGCAATTTCTTTCTTCGGGCGCAAGTTCGATCCGCTGCTGTTCTGGCTGGCAATCTTCGCCTTTCTGTACGGAAATCGCCTTTGGCTCCAGACTTCCCTGCTGGGGCTCATCATTCCCAACAGCATGTTCTTCCGCAGTCTGCGACCGGCGGCTAACTATCTCGTGCCGATTCCGGCATTTTTCTACTTCGATGCTGCAGGGTATCTCGGACGCTTTGGCAGGATGCTGCTCTATCCCTTGACCGCCATCATGGCCTCGCTGGTGATTTGCGCCTTCATCTTTGGACCCTTGCACATCTTTGACATCGTGAACAACTTCACAGTTGTCGTGGGGCTGCTCGCTTTGGCCTTCTACTTCATTCGCGCACGCGCGCCGGACAAGGACTTCCGGATCATCCGCGTCGGGTTGCTGGCGTTTGTCATATTGGCTTTATGGGACAACCTGGCCGGCCTGTACCGCGCAGCGAAGCTCGAGCCCTTCGGCTTTCTGATCTTTCTCATCACGCTTGGCTACGTGGCGGCGCGGCGCAGCCGCGATCGGGATTCGCAACTGGCCGCAGTCCACAAAGAATTGGCGGTTGCACAGGAGATTCAACGATCGATTCTGCCGCTTGCGTTTCCCCCGTCGCGAAGCTTTCGTGTGGCCGCGCGTTATGCACCGATGCGGTCCGTCGCCGGCGATTTCTACGATTTTCCGCTCACCGGCGACGACGAGGCGGGGCTTCTCGTGGCGGACGTCTCCGGACACGGAGTGCCCGCCGCGTTGATCGCTTCGATGGTCAAGCTGGCCGCCGCTTCGCAACGCGACAACGTTTCGGACCCGGCTGCCTTCCTTGCAGGGATGAACAGCGTGCTCTGCGGCAACACGCAAAGCCAGTTCGTGACTGCTGCCTACGTCCACCTGAACGCAGTGACGGCGGAGATGCGCTACGCGGCAGCAGCCCATCCACCAATGCTGCTGCTGCGCGACGGAGAAGTGAGCGAGGTGACAGAGAATGGGCTGATGTTGGGCGCCTTCGACACTGCCACTTATGAGATGGTCGTGTACCCACTCCAACCCGGCGATCGGCTCGTTCTCTACACCGATGGCATTATGGAAGCCGCGAACGACAAGGCGGAGGAGTTTGGGCGCGAGCGTTTGTGTGCGCTGCTGAGCAATGCGCCAATGCTGTCGCACGAGAGCATTGCAGACTTGATTTTGACGACGGTACAGCGATGGTCGGCTGCCCAGGAAGACGATTTGACCTTGCTGGTCTGCGACTATCAGCGCGGGTGAGCAGGATCCTCAAGTCAAAGACAAGCTCTGTTGCTCGCCCGGATAGGTCACTACCGTTCCTTCGACCTGCGCCCAGGGGTGCAAGGAGAGCGGCGTGGTGCGCGTGGCGCTGACGATTTCTAAAGCAGTGATCCCGCGCACCAGCAGTGCATCTGCGATGAGCGAGCGATGGCAGCGCCACGGCAC
>DASZGZ010000030.1:0-9760 GCA_035938355.1 Acidobacteriaceae bacterium | reverse complement strand
GGACGCTGCCGGCATCTTCGCTGTCTTCAGAATCGCGGAGATCAGGGTGGTCTTTCCACCGTGCGCATGCCCAACCACGGCGACATTCCGAAGATCGCATCCAGCGTAGCTCTTCATCCGGCTCTCCTCCTGCGTTCGTGGCGTCGCACCCGATATGGATGGAAGTGGACGCCGCGCCGGAGCTCTCCAGCCGTCGATAGCAGGAGACCTCCCGTCAAAGCCGCCATTTTAGACCCCAACGCGGAACCTTTTCACGCCGATCTGTTCCTTGCCCGACGCTGCGTTTGGCCACTGCCCGGCATGCCGCCGTAGCATCGTCCCTGGGACATTTGCTCATATCGCAGCCTGCGGCGGAGGCACACCCGCAACCTGGGCCGCTACACCGTTTGTGGGAGCGAACGACAAGCCGGTATCGATTTCAATGGACTCCGGAGGCATCCGTACGTGATTCCGAAGCTACGCAAGTGCATCCTCACTGCCGTTTGCCTCACCGTCAGCCTTTGCGCGCATGCCCAATCGTCCGAGGAGATGCAGTTGATGCAGGCGACGAACCAGGACCGTGCCCAGCATGGTCTTGGGCCGCTGCGCTGGGATCCGGCACTCGCGCGTGCAGCACAGGCGCATGCCTATGAAATGGTGCGGCACGGGGAGCTCTCGCACCAGTACGCCGGCGAACCCGATTTGATGACGCGTGCCGGACACGACGGCGCGCATTTCTCGACCGTCGCCGAAAACATCGCAGTTGCGCCGAATCCGCAGAGTGTCGAGTCGGAGTGGATGCACTCACCCCCGCATCGGCACAACATTCTGGATCCGCGCCTTACCACCGTCGGCATCGGCCTGGTGCGCCAGGGTAACAGCTTGTGGGCGGTCGAGGATTTTTCCGCTGCCGTCGTACAGATGGGATCCTCGCAGATCGAACAGAAGGTTGAGCAGATGGTCGCAGAGCGGGGCATCCGTTCTGTCACCGCGTCGAGCGCTGCCCGTCAGACCTGCGCTATGGATCATGGCTTCACCGGGACCCGTCCGAATTTCGTCATGCGTTGGGAAGGCTCCGATCTGAACCGTCTGCCGGATGTGCTGGAAGAGAAAATCAGCACGGGCCGATACAAGTCAGCGGCAGTCGGCGCCTGTAGCTCGGACAATCGGGGGCAGGGCTTCACCACCTACCGCATGGCGGTGTTGCTGTTTTGATGCAGAGATTTCGAGTTCTCAGAGAAAGGGACAGCATGTTCAAACAAAGCGTGATTTTCGGAGCTGTTGCAGCAGCTCTCGCGACGCCCGCATGGTCGCAGATCTCCGTCTACATTGGGGTTGCACCGCCTCCCATCCGCATCGAAGCGCCCCCACCGCCGCCAGAACCTACACTGATCTGGGTAGGTGGTTTCTGGGCGCCCCAGGGCGAGCACTATCGCTGGGTCGCCGGTCACTACGCGCGGCCGCCCTATCCCGGCGCATATTGGTCTGGCCCTCACTACGTGCATGAGGCTCGCGGATGGCATTATCGGGAGGGCTCCTGGGGCAGGGAAGACCATGATCACGGGCGTGGCCACGCCTATGGACACTACAAGGACAAGGACCGGGACGAGGACGAGCACGGTCATGGCCACCATCACGACGACTAGCTGAGCAGAATTTCGCTCCGAAGTGACGGGTCGGCGGTAGTATGGCCGTCATTTCGCAGTACCGGGCATATCGGGCCGATTTGCCTTGCGCTCCGGCTCCAGTCACACTGGAGCCGGACGTTGCCGCAATGTGGGCGACGTTGCCTGAAGCCGCCTGGAGGGCCCCGGTCGATGCAGCGCCTGCTTCACCTCTTTCTCTTCTTCTCTCTTCTTTTTGGTATCCGCGGCGCGGCTCTCTGGGCTCAGGATCTGGATCTGCACGGCACCATCAGCCATCAACAGGCGGACAGCTATGTACTCGTCCCCTTTGAGGTGCCATCGGGCATCCAGCGGATGGCTGTCTCGTTCAGTTACACCGGCCGCGAAGACCACACCACTCTCGACCTTGGCCTGTTCGATTCGGAGCGTTTTCGCGGCTGGAGCGGCGGCAACAAACGCGCATTCAGCATCGGCATCGCGGACGCAACGCCTTCGTATCTGCCCGGCCCACTGCCATCCGGCACGTGGAAGCTGCTCATCGGCGTTGCCTATCTGGGCGAAGGACACAGCACGAACTATCAGGCGCATATTCATTTTGTGAGAGCGAACGACGCGGATACCAACGGCTTCACCTCCGCACCCATCGCCACAGGTGAGCGCTGGTACCGCGGCGATCTGCACATGCACACGGCGCACAGCGATGGCTCCTGCACCAGCCAGTCCGGGAAAATAGTTCCATGTCCGGTCTTCGTCACCGTCCAGGAGGCGGTAAAGCAAAAGCTGGACTTCATCGCCATCACCGATCACAACACCATCTCGCACTACGACGCCGAGCGCGAACTGCAACCGTACTTCGATCAGATCCTGCTCATCCCCGGGCGGGAGATCACGACATACTCTGGACACGCAAATGTCTTCGGCTCCACCAGCTTCATCGACTTTCGCGCCGAGGCCAAAGGCGCGCCCTCCATCAATAATGTCTTTCGTGCCGCGCAGGCGGCAGGTGCGTTTGTCTCAGTGAATCATCCCGGCGATCCCACCGGCGCTAGCTGCATCGGATGCGGCTGGTCCATCACCGACACCGACTGGAACCTCGTCAACGGCATCGAGGCAGTCAACGGCAATGATCCAGCTCACTATGACGCGGACATCCGATTCTGGGATCAGCAACTCGCCAAGGGCAATCGCCTTGTGGCGATTGGCGGCAGCGACACGCATCGGCCCGAGCGCGGCACCATCGGCCATCCCACGACGGTGGTCCATGCCCAGAATCTCTCCGTCGAAGGCATCCTCACCGCGATTCGCAAAGGCCGCGTCTGCATCGATCTCACCGCCTCGCACGACAAAGTGATCGACATCGAGGCCAGCGACGGCGCTGCGCATGCCGCAATGGGCGAGACTCTCATTGCCGCCCGCAACGATCGGGTCTCATTGGCAGCGCATGTTACCGGCGCATCCCAATCCACACTTCACTGGCTGGTGGATGGAAAAGAGCTCCCCACGCTGCCGGCACACACAGTCGGTGATGGAACCGATGAAAAAGCCAGTTGGACAAGCGACGGCCAGCGCCACTGGCTGCGGGCCGAGGTCCGCACCGCCGATGGCACGCTGCAACTCTTAGGCAACCCTGTCTTTATCAACTGGCAAGGGGACCGATGAGCCGCACGCAAGCTCTCGGCAACTCTGAGTTGCCGATGAAAAACCGAATAAATAAGAGGAAGGATTATGGCGGAGAGCGAGGGATTTGAACCCCCGATAGCCTTGCGACTATGCCTGATTTCGAGTCAGGTGCATTCAACCGGGCTCTGCCAGCTCTCCGCATCCGTAAGCCGCTCATTGCAAACGGCTTTCGCGGTGTTATGTCCGGTCGATCGATTATACCAAAGGTAATATGGCCCGCCACGAGCGCAGGCAACCTTCCCAGTTGCCCCTCATCCTAAAACGCGGCGTATCCACACCCAGCCATGCGGAATGTCCCTCGACGAATGCCGAGCCTCGATTCCTCTGTCCCCGGGGCCTTCGCCCTTTCTCACACCAAAATCTGCATTGCCTGGCTCTGTCACGCGGTGGTTTCCATGATTAGGATGGACAGGTCACCTTGAACCGTCCTCGGACCAGCTCCGCCACTAGCGGTTCGTCCCCCCGGCAGTCACACTGCTGCTGACACAGCCAAACCCACGGAGACATCAATGGCAGTATCTGGCGAAGCTGCACCGGCCAAAAAGTCGGCCACCGCCACGGCTCAATCCCGCAAGAATGGGCATCAGGGCGCGATATCGGATCAAAACGGATCAGTCGATCTGGCTTTGATCCTGGCAAGTCTGCAGACCATGCGCAAAGGCGACTTTTCCGTCCGCCTGCCCGTGGCGTGGACGGGTATTCAAGGAAAGATTGCGGACACCTTCAACGACATCGTCGCCGCAAACGAGCAGATGGCGGCGGAGCTGACCCGCGTCGGTCAAGCCGTCGGCAAAGAAGGCCGCACCCGGGAGCGCACACGCTTTGAGCAGCATCGCGGCTCTTGGGGCGAGATGGAAGTCTCGCTCAACACGCTCATTGAAGACCTCCTGCGGCCGACCACCGAGGTCACCCGCGCCATTGCCGCTGTCGCCCAGGGAAACCTGACCCAGACCGTTCGGCTGGACGTGGACGGAAGGCCGCTCGAAGGCGAGTTCCTACGCTCCGCCAGCATCGTTAACACGATGATTCAGCAGCTGGGCATCTTCACGGCCGAAGTCACGCGCGTCGCCCGCGAAGTTGGCACCGACGGCAAACTCGGCGGCCAGGCGCACGTGCCCGGCGTCGCCGGTACATGGAAGGACCTCACAGATTCCGTCAACTCGATGGCCAGCAACCTGACCGGTCAGGTGCGCAACATCGCCGAAGTCGCCACCGCCGTCGCCAGCGGCGATCTCTCCCGCAAGATCACGGTCGACGTGCGCGGCGAGATTCTCCAGCTGAAGGAAGCCATCAACACGATGGTCGACCAGCTGCGCTCCTTCGCTTCAGAGGTGACGCGCGTCGCGCGCGAAGTCGGCACCGACGGCAAACTCGGCGGCCAGGCAGTGGTGCCCGGCGTCGCCGGCACCTGGAAGGACCTCACTGATTCCGTCAACGCCATGGCCGGCAACCTCACGGCCCAGGTCCGGAACATCGCTGAAGTCACAACCGCCGTGGCACGCGGCGATCTCTCGCGCAAGATCACGGTGGACGTGAAGGGAGAAATTCTCGAGCTTAAGGACACCATCAACACGATGGTCGATCAGCTCAACGCGTTCGCCGGCGAAGTCACACGTGTCGCCCGCGAGGTGGGCACGGAAGGCAAACTCGGCGGCCAGGCGCAGGTGCCCGGCGTCGGCGGTACGTGGAAGGATCTCACCGACAACGTCAACTTCATGGCCAGCAACCTGACCGGCCAGGTCCGCAACATCGCCGAAGTTGCCACCGCCATCGCGAATGGCGATCTTTCGCGCAAAATCACGGTCGACGTGCGCGGCGAGATCCTGCAGCTCAAAGAGACGCTGAACACCATGGTGGATCAGCTGAACCGTTTCGCTGGTGAAGTCACGCGCGTCGCCCGCGAGGTCGGTACCGAAGGCCGTCTCGGCGGGCAGGCGCAGGTGCCCGGCGTGGCCGGCACCTGGAAGGATCTCACCGACTCCGTCAACTCGATGGCCGGCAACCTCACTGGTCAGGTCCGCAACATCGCCGAAGTCACGACAGCCGTCGCGCGCGGCGACCTCTCGCGCAAGATCACGGTCGACGTGAAAGGCGAGATTCTCGAGCTAAAGAACACCATCAACACCATGGTGGATCAGCTCAACGCCTTCGCTGGTGAAGTCACGCGCGTCGCTCGCGAGGTCGGTACCGAAGGCAGACTGGGCGGTCAGGCTGTGGTGCCCGGCGTCGCCGGCACCTGGAAGGATCTCACCGACAACGTCAACTTCATGGCCGGCAACCTCACGGCGCAGGTCCGCAATATCGCCGAGGTGGCAACGGCCGTCGCCCGCGGCGACCTCTCGCGCAAGATCACGGTGGATGTGCGCGGCGAGATCCTGCAGCTCAAAGAGACGCTGAACACCATGGTGGACCAGCTCCGCTCCTTCGCTGGCGAAGTCACGCGTGTGGCTCGCGAAGTCGGCACCGACGGCAAGCTCGGCGGCCAGGCGCAGGTGCCCGGCGTTGCCGGAACGTGGAAGGATCTCACCGACAACGTCAACTTCATGGCCGGCAATTTGACGGCTCAGGTGCGCAACATCGCCGAGGTGGCAACCGCCATCGCGAATGGCGACCTCTCGCGCAAGATCACCGTCGACGTGCGCGGCGAGATCCTCCTGCTCAAAGAGACCATCAACACCATGGTCGATCAGCTCAACGCCTTCGCCGGTGAAGTCACGCGCGTTGCCCGCGAGGTCGGCACGGAAGGCAGACTCGGCGGCCAGGCCAACGTCCCCGGCGTCGCCGGCACCTGGAAAGACCTCACTGACTCCGTTAACTTCATGGCCGGCAACCTCACTGCGCAGGTCCGCAACATCGCCGAGGTGACGACAGCCGTGGCCCGCGGCGATCTCTCGCGCAAGATCACGGTCGACGTGAAGGGCGAGATTCTCGAGCTCAAGAACACCATCAACACCATGGTCGACCAGCTCAATGCCTTCGCGGCCGAAGTCACACGCGTCGCTCGCGAGGTCGGCACGGAAGGCAAGCTTGGGGGCCAGGCGCAGGTGCCGGATGTCGCCGGCACATGGAAGGACCTCACGGACAAGGTCAACGTCATGGCCGCCAACCTCACCGAACAGGTACGCGGCATCGTGAAGGTGGTCACGGCGGTCGCGAACGGCGAGCTCACCCAGAAACTCACCGTCAATGCCAAGGGCGAAGTGGCAGCGCTCGCCGAGACTATCAACAACATGACGGACACTCTCGCTACCTTCGCCGATCAGGTCACCACCGTGGCCCGCGAGGTCGGCGTAGAAGGACGGCTTGGCGGCCAGGCGAATGTGCCCGGTGCCTCCGGTACATGGAAGGATCTCACCGGCAACGTCAACCTGCTGGCCGACAACCTTACCAACCAGGTGCGTGCCATCGCTGAAGTTGCGACGGCCGTCACCAAGGGCGACCTCACCCGCTCCATTCAGGTGGACGCACTCGGCGAAGTCGCGGAGCTCAAAGACAACATCAATACCATGATCGACAACCTGCGGTTGACCACCGACCGCAACACCGAGCAGGACTGGCTCAAGACCAACCTCGCACGCTTCACCGGCATGCTTCAGGGCCAACGCGACCTCACCACTGTGGGCCGGTTGCTGCTCTCTGAGCTGGCTCCGCTTGTGAACGCGCAGCAGGGCGTTCTCTACCAGATGGGAACGGATGAATCCGACAGCATGTCGCTGCTCTCCGCCTTCGCTAACTCAGAGGATGGCCACCTGCAGCAGATCAAGCTAGGCGAAGGGCTGGTGGGGCAGTGCGCACTGGAGAAGCGGCGCATGCTGATTGCAAATCTGCCGCCGCACACCACGCCTGTCCGGTCCGGCCTCTTCGAATCTGTACCGCGCAGCGTCATTGTGCTCCCCGTTCTTTTCGAAGATCGCGTGAAAGCCGTGATCGAACTCGCCAGCCTCAGCGAGTTCACCGCCTCGCACCTGGCATTCCTCGAGCAGCTCACTTCGAGCATCGGCATCGTGCTCAACAGCATTGAGGCCACCATGCAGACCGAAGGGCTCCTCAAACAATCGCAGCAGCTCGCCGTCGAATTGCAGACGCAGCAGAAGGAGCTGCAGCAGACCAACGAGCAGCTCGCGCAGAAGGCCCAGCAGCTTGCCGAGCAGAACGCGGAAGTTGAGCGCAAGAATCGTGAGATCGAGCAGGCGCGCGGTGCCCTCGAAGAGCAGGCCAAGGAACTCGCCCTCACCTCCAAGTACAAATCCGAGTTCCTCGCCAACATGTCGCACGAGCTGCGCACGCCGCTCAACAGCATCCTCGTGCTTGGCCAGCAGCTTGCGGACAACCCCGACAACAACCTCACGCCAAAGCAGGTCGAGTTTGCCCGCACCATCCACGGCGCAGGCACCGATCTGCTTACGCTTATCAGCGACATCCTTGATCTCTCGAAGATCGAGTCCGGCACGGTATCGGTCGAAGCCGAGGAAGTCTTCTTCGGCAGCCTCATCGACATGGTGGCCCGGCCCTTCCGTCACGAAGCAGAGAGCCGCAAGCTCGCTTTCGAGGTCGATGCGGACGCGCACCTCGCGCGCAGCCTCGTCACCGATTCCAAGCGCCTGCAGCAGGTGCTCAAAAACCTTCTCTCCAACGCCTTCAAGTTCACCGAGCACGGCGGCGTTCGCCTCTCCGTTGCGCCGGTCACCCGCGGCTGGACGCCGCACCATCCCATCCTCTCGAGTGCCGCGACTGTCATCGCCTTCGAAGTCTCCGACACCGGCATTGGCATTCCTGCCGAAAAGCAGAGGATCATCTTCGAGGCCTTCCAGCAGGCGGATGCCGGGACCAGCCGCAAGTACGGCGGCACCGGACTCGGTCTCGCCATCAGCCGTGAGCTCGCAGGCCTTCTCGGCGGCGAAATCCAGCTCCGGAGTACGCCCGGCGCGGGCAGCAGCTTCACGCTCTACCTGCCGCAGACCTATGTGGGGCCTGCCTCCAGCAATGTCACACCCGCCAACGAGGCACCGCACCACCCGCCGCTGCTGAGCCGCCCGGCCGCTGTGTTTACCCTGCCCGAAATCACAGGTGAGACGATCGAAGACGATCGCAACAAGCTCCAGCCCGGAGACGCGATCCTGCTGATCGTCGAAGATGACATTCACTACGCACGCATCCTCTGCGATCTCTCTCGCGACAAGGGCTTCAAGGTGCTTGTCGCCACGCGTGGCGCGGAGGCGCTGGCGCTCGCCCGCGAGTTCCATCCTACGGCCGTGTCGCTCGATGTCTCCCTCCCCGACATGCTCGGTTGGACCGTGCTCAATCACCTGAAGCAGGACCCCGCCACGCGCCACATTCCCGTGCAAATGCTGACCCTGAATGAGGATTGGCATCACGGACTCTCGCACGGAGCCTTCGCCTTCGTCACCAAGCCCACCACGCCCGAAGGCCTGGTCGCGGCGATCGATCGTATCCGCGACTACTCGCGTCCGCGGCGCAAACGCCTGCTGGTTGTCGAAGATGAGCCGGCGCAGCAGCTCAGTATCCGGGCGCTGCTCGACTACGACGACATCGATGTCGTCGTTGTCTCCACCGGCGAAGAAGCTCTGGCCTCGGTCGAAAACCAAAGCTTCGATTGCGTCGTTCTCGACCTGAGACTGCCCGATATGACCGGATTCGAGCTTCTCGAGCAGTTGAGCCACTCCGACTCCGGAAATGAGCTTCCGGTCGTGGTCTTCACCGGCAAGGATCTCTCTCCGGAGGAAGATGCCCGCCTGCACATGCTGGCTCGCAGCGTCATCGTCAAGGACGTGGAATCTCCAGAGCGCCTGCTTGACGAGACCGCTCTCTTCCTTCACCGCGTGGTCGGTGAACTGCCTTTGGAAAAACAGGCCATGCTGGACCGTCTGCACCGGTCCGACGAGGCTCTGGTGGGCAAGAAGGTCCTGGTGGTGGATGATGACGTGCGTAACATCTTCGCGCTGAGCAGCGTGCTCGAGCGGCGTGGTATGAGCGTCTTAATGGCAGGAACCGGCCGCGAAGCCATTGCGACCATCGAATCCACTCCCGATTTGGGAATCGTTCTGATGGACATCATGATGCCCGAGATGGACGGCTACGAAACCATGCAGGTCATCCGGCAAAATCCCCACTTCCGCCGCCTGCCCATCATCGCGCTCACCGCCAAGGCCATGAAGGGCGATCGCGAAAAGTGTCTGCAGGCGGGCGCGTCGGAGTACCTCGCCAAACCAGTAAACACGGAACAGTTATTGTCCTCGCTTCGCATGTGGTTGCATCGATAAGCTGCATCTGAAATTGCAGCAGGGCCAGGAACTTCGGCAGCAGAAAGGGTCCATGAACGAACGCGATCGAGCCAACATACTCATGGTCGATGATCAGGCTGGGAAGCTGCTCAGCTACGAAGCGATCCTCAGTGAGTTGGGCGAGAACCTGATCAAGGCCAGGTCGGCCCGCGAGGCGATGGAGCAATTGCTCCG
>DASZGZ010000029.1:0-2631 GCA_035938355.1 Acidobacteriaceae bacterium | reverse complement strand
GCGTCGGAGATCATCACATACCGTGGGCCCTCCGCCAGCACGCGATTGCCGGAGACCAGCCGCCAGCGATCATTGAGGTGCTTCTCGTCGGTGCCCTCGAGCGCGCGCTTTGCCTTGGCGAAGCCATCGTCGATCAGACCTACGAGCTCTGACCGTGTCTCCACAGCACGGGTGCGGAACTTGTCGCTCGAAGGGTCTTCAAAGTTCAGTTCGTCCCCTTCGATCATGAACGCTACCCAGCCCGGCATGGCAGCGACGAGCGCGGCCAGATAGCCCAGCGCCATTGACTTGGGGTGCGGTTTCCAGTCGTTACGCCCTTCGGGCACACGCTCGATCACTTTGCGCGTCAGGTTCGTTTCCTGTTCCAGCTGCTTCAGGAAAAACTCTTTCAATTCCATCTCTTCCTCCAAGCGGTTCTGAGTACAAGATGAAGAATAAAAACCCATATATGACAAGGAATGGCATAATTGCAAAATTAATTTGAAATGTGCGAGGTGAGCGCTGAAATCCGACCGGCTACTCTCGGCGCTCCTGCTGCTACAGGCTCACGGCCGCATGACCGGACGGGCTCTGGCAGAGCGCCTCGAAGTCTCCCAGAGAACGATGCATCGCGACATGGAGGCGCTATCCGCCGCAGGGGTGCCGGTTACGGCGTTGCGCGGCGCCCAGGGCGGCTGGCAACTGGAGAAGGGCTGGCGCACGCAGGTGCCGGGCCTCGATGCCGCTGAATTGCGCGCGCTGCTGATGGCACAGCCGCGAGCGCTGAGCGAGCCACGCCTGGCGGCCGCGGCCGAGCGGGCGTTGGGCAAGTTGATGGCGTCCTTGCCCGGCGCTATGCGGGAGCAGGCAGTGGCCATGCGGGAGCGGCTGCATGTGGACGCGAACGATTGGCGGCCGGTGAGCGAAGACCTCTCCATGCTGCCCGCCGTCCAGGATGCAGTGGCGCGCGACTGCCGACTCAGCTTCGACTACACGCGGGCAGACGGCGAAAGCGGTTTGCGCATCGTGGATCCACTGGGCCTGGTGGTGAAGGGAATGACCTGGTATCTGGTCGCCCGGACGCCGCGCGGCATGCGGACATATCGCGTATCACGCATGAGCGCGGTCACACCGCTGGCCATTTCATTTGAGCGGCCGGCGCGATTCAACCTGGCAAAGCACTGGAAGAAATCCGTCACTGAACTTGAGGCCCAGAGACGACGCTACAGCGCTACGCTGCTGCTATCTCCGCAGGCCGCGGAATCGCTAATCCGATGGTGTGTGGCAACACCGGCAACGACGCCTCTTCTCGAGGGCACTCCGGCAGGATGGAGCGCGATGCGCGTTGATTTTGAGAGTGAAGAACAAGCCCTGTTTGTGGCGCTGGGGATGGGGGCGCGTGTACGCGTCATGGAACCAGAGGAATTGCGGCAACGCGTGGCCGCGGAAACGAAGGCGATGTCGGATGCGGCGAACAGTCTGGCAGTTCAGCGGTGATCGGTGAATAAATAAGGCACCGTTAGTGTGACGTGGTCAGCTCTTTGAGGATTTTTCTCCGGCAACACGGAGCGCCTCTTCGACAGCTTTTTGTGTGCGCCGCTCCCGTGCCTCCGGACTCTGGTAGTAGAAGATGCCGAGCAGATGCCCCCGCCGTTGTACTGGCGTCATTGCCTGCCACCCCGTCTGGGCGCGAGGTGCGCGGCGAAAGGCTACCTGCAAGATGGGAGGCAGCGTGTGCTCGCCTTCCATGGCCAGCATCATCCGTTCCACCATGAGCTCAGCCTGTCGTTGCCGTGCCGCCGGACTTTTGGGCTTGGATATGCCGTCGCCCATGTACTTTCGTATGGAATAGCTCAGTGCCTCAAACCATCGTGCGACTGCACGGTCCTGCTTGAGGAGCTTCGCCAGTTCCGGCGGGACGGTCGCGCTGCGCTCTTCGAGGTCGGGCTCCAGCGTGAACTCTGCCATCTCTCCGAGATACGCCTGCGCGCCCTTCTGCATGGTCTTGTTGACGAGTACGACGTAGCCCTTCTCCGCCGAGCCGAAGAGCGAAGTACGGAAGGCAAAGCCGTTGATGGTTCCTTTGACGCGCATGCGATTGCGTGTCTTCCACACCTTTGCAGGTGAAAACGGGACGTGCGCGATGACCCATTTCAGATTTGTGCCATCCGGTTTCAGTAGGGAACGGAAGCGCTGCCGCTTGCTCATGCGCGCTAGCGTAGCATGTGCCTACTCAACTGCGGAGTGGCGGCCCCAGTCGAAGCGGCGCCCAAGAATGCCTTTGATAATCAGGTGATCGGTGGCCGCAGTGGGTCCAACACCGACACCGATGTTGATCTCCCACTTGGGTGAGACGTTCAAATCGGTGACGGCGAAGATCTGTTGCTGTTGATTGTGGAGGCTATAGAAATTTCCCAGCCGCCCATAGTCGGCATAATATTCAAATCCACCGCTGACCACTTTCGAGAAGTCGTAGCTGATCTTCGCGGCGGGCGAGAAGCCCACGCCTTGTGCGACATCGGGGCCATGCCACGTCCGCTCCAACGCGGGGTTCACCGCGAAGTACCAGCGGTCGATGGACTTGTCCACGATCGGCCGAATCTCCCACGTCCAGGTGTCCGGCGAGTAGACCGCACGCTGATAGCCGATCTC
>DASZGZ010000028.1:0-12516 GCA_035938355.1 Acidobacteriaceae bacterium | reverse complement strand
GTTGAGCCAGATGCTGCGCAACGCGCGGTCGGAACGGGCGGTGATCTGCATGTTCCTTGCGTTGCTGGAGCTGGTGAGACTACAGGCAATTTTGCTGCGGCAAGAGCGCAACTTCGGGGACATCCTGGTGAAAAAGCACTCTGCATTTGATCAGGTGATGAACGACACGTTGGCGGCGCGAGACGACTGGCGGTAGCCCGGCAGTCGTTCGCCTCATTGGCAATTTCTTGCTGTTCATCACTGGTGGACGGGATTTCCGCCCCATTCATCAGAAATTCACAATGGGCATATCACCGTTAACGCTCTGACCATCTGTTCGCTGATAGCTTCGAAGCACGGGCACGGAGACCTCCCTGCATGGAAAACAGCTCTCGATTCCCCTCCGCTCTGCGTAAGTCCTTCGATGCCAGCGCCGCGAGCACAAAGCCCGAGGCGTATCCGGGCAAGGTCGTGATGATTTCGAGCTATCCGGGATGGCCGGGGGGACGTGAGCCCGGCGATGACCACGGATCGGAAGGCGAAATTGCCGCTGATACGGTGCATTTGACGCGCGTCTTCCATGAGTTGCTGGAGCGGGTGCGACAAGGGCCCGTGCTCAACATGGAAGACGAGCCTGTCACCATCAGTCAGATGACTGACCGGCTGTGGCAGCGGTTTGCAGCTGAAGATACCCCGCTTCGCCTGACCCAGGTATTGCGCCATGCGCGATCGGAGCGGGCGCTGATCTGCACCTTCCTTGCTCTGCTCGAACTGGTACGTCTGCAGATGATCCTGCTGCGGCAGGACCGAAGCTTTTCCGACGTTTTGATGAGAAGAAATACGGCCCTGGGCTACTAGCTGTAGTCCCCACGCGGTGCGATTTCCCGGCGTCTTCACAGGAAATTCACGCTTCTGGGGACGATCTCTGCACGGTTGCGCTGCTAGTTTCGCGTAACCGGCACAGGAGCCGGGCGCATGGAAAGCACAGCAGTCAAACCGGAGGTCCAGAAGCTCGCATCGAGCGTGATGGACCAGAAGCTTAGTCGCAGTCCGGGCAAGATCGCGATGATCGTCTTCGGCTGCGCGATCGCTGCGGGCATCATCTACGCCGGGCTTAAGCTCGGCTCCGATCTCGCCACCACTCACTATCCGACCGCGTGGCCGTATGTGTTGCTGGGCGTTGCCCTGCTCATCGCTCTAGGCTTTGAGTTCGTCAATGGCTTCCACGACACGGCGAACGCCGTTGCGACCGTCATCTACACGCATTCGCTGGAACCGCACGTGGCCGTGGTGTGGTCAGGTATTTGTAACCTGACCGGCGTCCTGTTTTCGTCGGGCGCTGTGGCCTTCGCTGTGGTTTCGCTGCTACCCGTGGAATTGATTCTGCACGTGGGATCGAATGCCGGCTTCGCGATGGTCTTTGCCCTGCTGATCTCGGCGATATTGTGGAATCTGGGCACGTGGTGGCTGGGGCTGCCGGCATCGAGTTCGCATACGCTGATCGGCTCGATCATCGGTGTGGGTCTTTCCAATCAATTTCTCGCTGCGAAGTCGGGCGCCGGGACGGGCACGAGCGGTGTGGACTGGGCGCAGACTACCAACGTCTTCAAGGCGCTGCTCATCTCGCCGCTGGTCGGCTTCTTCTGCTCTGCGCTGCTGCTGCTTCTCTTTAAGACCTTCATCAAGGACAAGCGCCTTTACGAAGCACCGAAGGGCGACGCCCCGCCGCCGTTCTGGATTCGCGGACTGCTAGTCCTGACCTGCACAGGCGTGAGCTTCGCTCATGGATCGAACGATGGGCAGAAGGGCATGGGGCTGATCATGCTGATCCTGATCGGCACGGTTCCGACCGCGTACGCGCTGAATCATGCGATTGGCTTCAGGGAAGTACAGGATTTTGATGCTGTCTCGGAGCAGGCGGCACACGCGTTACAGGGCTATGGCACGCCGGGCGCCACGGTGTACGACCCACGCGCCAATATCATCAAGTATCTGCAGACCAAAGAGATTGCGCCGGAGACAGTGGCAGCAGAGCAGCAGTTGATTCGCGAGATCGAGAGCGAAGTCAGCCAGTACAAATCGCTCGCCGCAGTTCCGGCCGATCAGCAGTCGAACGTCCGCAACGACATGTACCTGGCGAGCGAAGGCCTCCGGGTGATGCAGAAGACCAAGAACCCTACCTTCGGCGCAGCCGACACGAAGGTGCTGGCGAATTACAAGAAGCATCTGGATAGCGCTACGAAGTTCATCCCGGGCTGGGTAAAGCTGGCGGTCGCGCTGGCCCTGGGGCTGGGCACGATGGTGGGATGGAAACGAATCGTGGTGACGGTTGGCGAGAAGATCGGCAAGGAGCACCTGACCTACGGTCAAGGGGCGGCTGCAGAGCTTGTCGCGATGGGAACCATCATGGCCGCAGACGGCTTCGGGCTGCCGGTTTCGACAACGCACGTACTTTCCTCGGGCGTGGCCGGGACCATGTTGGCCAACAAGAGCGGGCTGCAGTTCGGCACGATACGCAACATTGCGATGGCGTGGGTCTTCACGTTGCCGGCTGCGGCGCTGCTCTCCGGGCTACTGTTCATGGTCTTCCGGACACTGGCGAAGTAAGCGGCTCGGATAAGAGATCGGCGCCGGGAATACCCGGCGCCATTTCTATTGCGGGGTTATCTTATCGCTCGCGATCTCGCGCGCATCCGCCGCATGACGACTTGCATGGAGCTGGCAGGCGGCTGGCGGATTCGTCATCTGCTTCTCAAAGACATGGAAGCTTGCCGTGCCGGATTGCAGCGTTGCCCAGTAAGAGGTGGGGCTGAAGATCGGCTTGTGCTGAGCGATGATCTGGTGCTCGAGGATACGAATGCCGCAGGCAAGATTCCGCTCTGGACTCAGGATGGTCTTCTGCGGGTCGTGCGCGGGCAGATCTTTGTCGGCTTTCCAGTCGAAGGCGCAACCATATCGCTTGCTGTCCTCATAGGTGAGTTGCAGCAGTCCTTCCTGACGAACGATTTGACCACTGACGTGATCAGGTACAGCGACTTCCGGTTCAGTGTGGCGGACATTTGAAGTGGCATTGAGGCCGGCCTCAGCGGCGGCCATGGCCTGAAACAAATAGGCCCACCAGGCGCGTTTGTCCTCTTCCTTCATGGTGTAGAAGGCTGGACAGTAACGGCGCACATCGCGGGGCACCCGGGCGGTGAGCATCGCGGGCGGCAGGCGGCGCTCAATGAAGATGTCCCAGCGCTTGTCCCAGGTGGGACCGCCCAGTTCGGCGGCTTGCACAGTCAGCGGGGTCGGCGGGGCTACCTTGACGGCGGGCGGCGCGGAAGCGACGTGGACGACGGCGGGCTTGGGATCGGCCTGGGTCCGGCGACATCCGTTACTGCCGAGAAACAGAAAAGTTATCGCGCAGATAGGGATGATCGCTGGTCGCACGCGAGTGGGGACACCTGACTCGGGGGAGGCAGTTCTAAGACCCCGCAAACCCAGTGGGAATTTGGGGAGAGCCAATTGGTCAGACGCCTGGAAAAGGCGGGACGTTGGCCGTCGTCTGGCTCCGATAGTATGAAGGCTGGAGTCTGAAAGGCTGATTTGGGCAGGCGGCGGCGACGCGGCTGCCCGTAACGCGATGAGTCTACGAGCAAAGATCGAAGCAGTGGTATATGCGGCGGAGGAACCTGTGACGCTGGCGCAACTGGCGGCGGTGTTCGCCCCGGAGGTCCGGGAGATTTGGCTGGCCGAGAAAAATGCCGAGCAGGACGCTGAACTTGCCGCGGCCGAGGATGCGGAGACGCCCGGCGCTGAGACTGAGGCGCCTCAGCAGCCCGAGCAGCCCAGTGGAGAGGCTGCTCTAGAAGCGGCGGAAGCCGAAACGGTCGACGGCGCTGGGGTCCGGACTGCGTACGGAGAGGCTGGGGACCAAGGGACTACGGACGGGGAGACGAAGGCGGATGCCGAGTCCGATGGTGAGGCTGCCAAGCGTGCGGCTCGCAATGAGGAGCGCGCGATTCGCGAGTATCTGCGCCAGGCGCTGGACGCCTTGATGGCGGAGCTGGAAACGGGCGACCGTGGGGTGGAGATCCGCGAGATTGCCGGCGGCTATCGGATGGCGACCAAGCCTGAGTATCACGATGCGATCCGTTCGTTTGTGAAGAGCCTGAAGCCGCCCATGAAACTGAGCCTGCAGGCGCTGGAGACACTGGCGGTGGTGGCGTACAAGCAGCCGGTGACAGGGCCGGAGATCAGCGAGATCCGCGGCGTGGAGTCGGGGGGCGTGCTGGGCAGCCTGCTTTCCCGCAAGCTGATCACGACTGCGGGACGCAAGCAGGTGATCGGCAGACCCATCCTTTACAAGACGACGAAGGAGTTTCTGCTGCGCTTCGGCCTGAAGGACCTGAACGAACTGCCGAGCATCGAGGAGTTCGAGAAGATGGCCGGCGATCTGGCGGACGTCGACGTGGAGCCGGTGGCGGAGGGCGGCCTGACGACGAGCGAGGCGGAGCGGTCTCTGAACGAAGAGGAAGAAGACGCGGAGAGCGGTGAGGTTGGCGAGCCGGTGGTGGACCCCGCGGTCGCAGAGGGTGCCGCGCCCGAAGCAGCAATGGAAGAGCAGAAGGCTGGCGAGGCGTGACCGTGGCAGAGGAGCCGGGTGGCGGCGGACAGTCGCAGCGGCTGCAGAAGATCATTGCGGCGGCGGGCCTGGCATCGCGGCGCAAGGCGGAGACGCTGATCACCGAAGGCCGCGTGCGCGTGAACGGCCAGGTAGTGACTGAGCTGGGTGCCAAGGCGGACCCTGTGCGCGATCACATCCGCGTGGACGGCAAGCTGCTGCATGGGCCGGAGCAGCCGCGCTACTACATGCTGAACAAGCCGAAGGGCTACGTGACGACCGTCTCCGACCCCGAAAAGCGGCCGACGGTGATGAAGTTCTTTGAGCGCCTGGGGACGAGGGTCTTCCCCGTGGGGCGGCTTGACTACCAGAGCGAAGGCCTGCTGCTGATGACCAACGACGGAGCGCTGGCCAATGCGCTGACGCGAGCGGCAGCGCGCGTGGAGAAGACCTACCTGGTGAAGGTGAGCGGGCGGCCAACGGAGTCGGCGATCGAGCAGTTGCGCCGGGGCATCATGATCGAGAGGGGCAAGCCGGGTGAAGGCTCGGGGCGCGTGTTGACGGAGCCGGCGACGATCCGGCTAATGCGCGAGGCGGAAAACCCGTGGTACGAGGTGGTGCTGACCGAGGGGCGAAACCGGCAGATTCGCAAGCTGTTTGAAGAGATCGGTCATCATGTGGAGAAGATCCGGCGCGTAGGGTACGGGACGCTGGTGCTGGACGTGCCACCAGGGGAGGTGCGGGAACTGGAGCCGCGGGAAGTGGCGGCGCTGGAGCGTGCCGGACGACCGCACAAGAAGGCTCCCGAACGGCCGCGGGTGTTACGCAAGGTGGAAGAGCGGCATCTGCCTCCGGCGCGCCGTGCAAGGAAAAAACAGGGGTCCGGGATTAGGGGTTAGAGCAGAGGGGATTGTTTCGATCCTTCGCTTCATCGGTATCAGGGAGCTTCATCGGATCAGGGCTTGGATGATGCCGGCTTGGCGGCGTCAGCACCGAGTGGATGGGAGTAAATCCTGGAACCAAGTCCGATCACATCCAAACAAGTCCGACGATTTATTTCTGACTAGCGGAGTGGATTGGTCTCGCAAATCGGGCTTCAGTCCCGAGTTCTTTCACGGGTCGTCAATGAACAGCAATGCACAGGTCGAGAATTGACCAGCCTTCTCTTACCGGTCCCGCTAGCGAAATTGGATGCATTGGCCAACATTATGATTATCGCCGGCCGACCACAGAGTAGCTTGCATTACTTCCGAGTCGCCGACCATCCGGGGAATCACTCAAGAGCGCGTTTTCTGAAGACCTATCCTGCTGTTAGCGGCCTTTCAAATCAGCGACGAGCTTATCGAAGCGGGGGTCGTTTCGCAGGGACTTCAAATCGTCGTCAGTGCGAATGAGTTGAGCATCGTTGTAGCCAGCTTCAATAGCGCGGTGCAGATAGTCGAAGGCTTCGTCGCGGCGGCCTGCTCCAGCGGCAGTGCAGGCGAGGTTATACCACAGCCAGAACACATCCCCGTCGTGAACCGCGCTCTTATCGCTGCTTACCGTGGCTATGGCGTCGAGGTAGAACTTTTTCGCATCCTCGTAGCGTCCGGATCGAACCAGTGCAGTACCGAGGATCCCAAGGGTCTCCATCGTGTCGTGGTGCAGGGGGCCGAGAGTTCGCAACTGATCGTCGAAGGCCGATCTAGCGAATGCCACCGCTTCCTGAGGTTTTTGCTCCTTGAGCAGGACGTCGGCAAGGACCGACCTCGACGCCAAGGTATCCGGGTCATTTGGGTCCAGCAGACGCGTTTGCGCCGCCAGAGTCTCGCGAACCAGTTTCTCGGCTTCGGGGTATCTGTTTTCGTGATTCAGAACGGTTGCCAGGTTGTACTGCGCCAAGAGGGTGTCGGTATGGTCGGGTCCGAGAATACGCTGGCGCTCAATCACTATCTCCCGCAGGAGCGTTTCTGCCTCGGCATAACGGTGTTCCGAGGACAGCAGGTTGGCCAGGCCCTCTTTCGCGGCCATTGTGTAAGGGTGGTCCGGCCCCGCGACACGCAACTCGATCTCCAGCGACTTTCGATACAGCTCCTCGGCCTCCGAATTGCGACCGGGTTCGAACCTGAGTGTATTTGCGAGTGTCGTCATGGTACGGGCAGTATCCGGATGATCCGGTCCCAGGATGCGCTGCTGGATCTCGCGCGTCTCTCGGTATAGCTTTTCGGCCTCCTCGTAGTTGCCCTGTCCCTGATACATGTTGGCGAGGTGCACCATTGTCGCCAGAGTACTGGGGTGGTCCGCGCCCAGATTGCGACGCTCCAAATCAAGCAGCGTGCGATACTCCGCCTCCGCTTCAGCAAATCGGCTCTGGTTGGCGTATGCGACGGCGAGTCCGTCCATGAATCGCAGCGTTCGTGGATTTTCAGTACCCAGCTTGCGGCTACTGGCCGCGATCAGCTCACGTTCAAGCTTCTCTACTTCCGCATAGTGCGCTTGCCTTATGAGAATCCAGACAAGATGATCTTTAGACTCAAGCGTTGCGGGATCATCAGGGCCCAGGACACGACTCTGAGCGGCGATCGTAGTCCGCGTCAGGCGCTCGGCCTCAACTTCGCGTCCCTCGCGATACAGAACCCATCCCATCTGGGACATGGCCTCAAGCGTTTTCGGATGGTCGGGTCCCAGTGTTATGCGCCGATCTTCGACAACACGTTCCATCAACTCGTGTGCCCGGGAAAAGAGGCCGAGGTTTTCATAGGTCTTAGCCATCACGAGCATCAGCTGCGACCGGACCTCTGGATCCTGATGTAGTTCTCGCTCAATCTCATTCGACGACCTATCCAGGATTTCCCGTGCCGTTACCGTGTTGCCGCGTGCTTCACTGGGCGCAGGGACCTTGAACATGTCGGTCAGGAAGTCAGTGATCCGATCCGCTCGATCGCGTTCGTGTCGGATGCGCCGGAGCTGAATTGTCTGGGCGATCGCGGAGATCACCGCGAGAAGAATCAGCAGGCTCACAAGCGTTACGCCAAGCCTGTGGCGTCGGATGTATTTGCGTGCTCGGTATGCAGCGCTGGGCGCATGTGCCGAGACGGGCTCATTGCGCAGATACCTGCCGATATCAGCGGCCAATTCCAGGGGGGTGGAGTAGCGGCGAGCCCGGTCCTTTTCCAGAGCCTTGAGCGTGATGGCGTCCGGATCGCCCTGCAGCAGACTGACCAGCGCTGGCAGGTCCGCATTCCGATTTTTTGCGGTCAACGCAGAATTGCCGTTTTGTGTGCGTAGTTTGGTACTGGGAGTAGGGGCATCCTGCTCGCGCAGGCACCGCAACACCTCATCGTAAGCCAGCTTTCGAAAGTCGAACGGCAGTGCCCCACTGAGCAATTCATAGAGCACTACGCCGAGCGAATAAACGTCGCTTCGGGTATCGATGTCTACGCCGCCGGAGTCAGCCTGCTCCGGACTTATGTAATCAAGAGTGCCAATCACCGCACCAACCTGCGTGTATAACGTCCTGGCGCTCAAACGCTGCGAAGTTGCCTTCGCTACTCCAAAGTCGATGATGCGCGGGACCGGCTTGCCGTCCACTTCGGTGACGAGGATGTTGGAGGGTTTCAGATCACGGTGGATGATGGCTTTTTGATGAGCGTGTTGAACTCCCTCGCATACGGAGATGAAGAGCTCGAGCCGCTGGCGGGTGCTGAGCTTGCGCCGATCGCAGTATGTTGTGATGGGCATGCCAGCCACATACTCCATAACGAAGTAGGGACGACCCTCTGGTGTCGTACCGGCATCGAAGACCTTGGCGATGGCGGGGTGATCCATGAGTGCCAAAGCCTGTCGCTCAGACTCGAACCGCGACACTACCTCGCGCGTGTCCATGCCCGCTTTGATCAGCTTGATGGCGACACGTCTGCGGACCGGTTGTTTCTGCTCGGCCAGCCACACTTCACCCATGCCGCCTTCACCGATCAACTGCAGCAGGTGGTAGTGATCGATGAAGATTTCGGATGGATTGAGACTATCTTCCGTCGAGGCCTCCAAGAGTGGATGTTCCAGAAAACTTCCGGCATCTGCATCCCGTGCGAGCAGGTCTTCCACTGCCTGCCGTAGTTCCGGGTTGCCGACGCATTCTCTGTCAAGAAGGGCGGTGCGCTCTGCTGGCTTGATGCCCAGCGCAGCCTGGAATAACTGCTCCACCCTATCTCGTTGACTAGGCATAATTCCTGCACGAGGCAGCGCTAGCAGCCGAGCGACAAGTCGCAAAGTTGGGCGCTATCTAATGTTGGTTACGCGCCAATGTGAGCCGCCTTGTGCATGAGGAACGACTAGTCCTGTTAACAAGCGGCTGGGGGAACCAGCTTCGGGGCCGATTGAGCCTCACTATACGCGTGCTGCCGTTGGCCCGGAAGATCGCGCGCAATTTACACGCAGTGCATGACGCCTGTCGCCGGAAACGTTACCAATAAACCGAGCCTCATTCAATCTAATCGGTTAGGTCAGTCTTCGAACGAGACCCATCAGAGGGCGTCTGTGGCAAGAGGGCTTAGCGTTCGAAGGCCCTTTCCTTTTGCCCGCACACCGCCGCTTGCTCGGCACCTGTGAGAACTGAAATACTTTCTCTACGGGCCTCGTCTATCCGGACCCTCAGCCTCACTCTGCCGGGACTTCTGTTACCCATCGTCTCGTTACTGGTTGATTATAAATAACTTATTCGTTTGAGTATGGATTGGAGTGGATCATGGAAAAAGCAACATTTGGAGCGGGCTGTTTCTGGGGAGTGGAGGCGCGGTTCCAGCAGGTGCCGGGCGTAGTGGAAACGGCAGTCGGATATGAGGGCGGGGCGCTCGAGAAGCCCACTTACAAGGACGTGTGCACGGACCGCACCGGGCATGCCGAGGTGGTGGAAGTGGCCTTCGATCCGGAGAAGGTGAGCTATGCGGCGCTGTTGGATTTGTTTTTCGAGCTGCACGATCCGACGCAGGTGAACCGGCAGGGGCCGGACTGGGGAACGCAGTACCGAACGGTGATCTTCTTTCATTCTCCGGAGCAGGAGGCGGAAGCGCGCGAGACGATTGCGCGGCTCGAGGCGAGCCATCGCTATGCGAAGCCGATTGCGACGCAGGTAGTGCCGGCGGAGACGTTCTGGCGGGCGGAGGAGTATCACCAGAAGTACCTCGAGAAGCGCGGGGCGGTTTCCTGTCACATTTAGGAAGCACTGAACAAGAGCGAGCGCACGTGCGGACGTTGAGGGAAAAACAGAGCTCTTCAGTTCAATTTGCTCCGGCCCGCACGTTTCAACTTCTCGAGATGACCAATGGATTTGTTCAGGGCTCGCTTGGATCGGGGCCCTGGCTTGCATCGCAGGCTCATCTCCGGACGGCGGCCCGTCAGCGGCTCCTGTCGTCAAACTCATCTGATAGGCTGAGGGCCGGACGACTGTGAAAGAAACTGACGGACAGAGCCACGCGTCTGCACCCTTTGCCAGATTGCAGGCGCTCACGGCGCGCTTTCCATCGCTGGGGCTCTCCATAGAGACGGCCGTTTGCTTTCTTTTCACAGCGTTCTTTCTCTTCTACGGACTGGTACCGATCTTCGGCGGCGACGGCCTGGGGCTGGTGGGCGCAGATGAGCCGCGCTACGCCCAGATCGCCCGGGAGATGCTGGGGCGGCGCGACTACATCACTCCGATTCTTTACGGAAAGCCGTGGCTGGAGAAGCCGGCGCTCTACTACTGGCGCGCCATGTTTTCTTTCAGGGAATTCGGCGTCCATGACTGGTCCGCACGCCTGCCCTCCGCCAGCTTCGCCTTCATCCTGATATCGCTGATTTACCTGCACATCCGGCGCTTTCGGCCCGGCGGCCAACTGGATGCCGCGCTGATCACCGCGAGTTGCGCGGGCATCATCGCGTTTGCGCGCGGCGCCTCGACCGATATGCAGCTGGCCGCGCCCTTCTGCATCGGCATGCTGGGCTGGTACGCGTGGTACGAGACGGGCAAGAAGTTCTGGCTCTTCGACCTCTATTTTTTCAACGGCGCGGCCACCCTGGCAAAGGGCCCGGTGGCGCCGTTTCTTGCGCTGGCGATCATCTTTGCGTTCATCGCCCTGAGGCGCGAGTGGTCGCTCCTGCGGCGGACTATCTGGATCCCCGGCATCCTGCTTTACCTGGCGATGGTGTTGCCGTGGTACATCGCCGTAACGCGACGAAACCCGCAATTCCTGCGCGTCTTCTTCCTCGAGCACAATCTGGAGCGGTTCGCCACCAACATCTACGAACACGAGCAGCCCATCTGGTTCTATCTGGTGGTCATGCTGCTCGCGATGCTGCCCTGGACCGTAATTGCGATGCGCGCGCTGTTTGATGCGGTGATCGAATCGGTGAACGAGTGGCGCGCACGCCGGGCGAAGAACCGCTATGTTAGCCATGCACGCTGGGGTGACGCCTTTCCGGAGTTCCTCGTGCTGTGGACGCTATTTCCGATTGTCTTCTTCTCGCTGTCACGCTCGAAGCTGCCGGGCTACATTCTGCCCTCGATACCCCCGCTTGCCATTCTGACTGCCGACTATCTGAATCGCCTGCGCCAGGAGGAGAAGGGCATCCGGCCGTGGCTGCTGGTGTTGCATGCTCTGCTTACGGGTGTCACCGTGACGCTGGTGCTGCTGCTGCCGTGGCTGATCTTCCATGCGGCAGGCGGGATGCCTCCGGTCCAAATACTGGTATCGGCGATCGTGACGGGCATCGCCACGATCATGCTGATCCTTGTGGTTGTGGGACGATTTGGCGTGAAGCAGCTGCGCATTGCCACCATGGTGCCGCTGGTGGTCCTCGTCTTCTTCCTCTTCGGAGTGGGGCCATTTTTCGGGCTGCCGACGATTCCGCGGACGAAGCGCACGATCCAGCTGGTGGACCTAGCGTATTCGGCACGGCCGCTGGCCCGGCAGCTCACGCTGCTGCCCACGCACAATGAGCCCGTGGCCGTCCTGCGGGTGCGCCGCGACCTGGAGTTCGGACTCTCGTTTTATCGCGATCAGCGGGTGCTGGATTACGAGAAGGATGGGGTGCCCCCGCAGGCGCACATTCTGGTGGTGCGGGACATCGCCATGCCGGAGCTGGGCACGCTGCTGGCAACGCGCTCTTACCATCCACTCTTTGCATATCCCGCGCAACACGTTTCTGTCTTTCAAGTCGATGCGCTGGGCACCGACGACATACTGCCATCACCACACAAGTAACTGAGCAGCTGCTTCTCTCTTTGCATGTGCCGGAAGAGCACGCATACACTCGCAGGTAACCCGAGCGAACACTGCGGGAGAGCACCCTTTGGCCGCATCATTGTCCAGAAGCGCGATGGTCCGTCAGGATGTGCTCGACCTGCGCCATTTTGCCGCGTCATCATTGCGCGATCTGCTGACCGAGGAGACGGAGCTGTGGCAGCGCCGGCTGCGCTGGGACTACCGGGCATCGGCACAGCTGCTGCTGGATTATCTGGACTCGCGCATTCTGCCCGGTTTCGTTGCGACGGAAGATGGCCGGCCGGCCGGTTACGTTTTTTGCGTCTATGAGCAGCACAAGGCTGTGATCGGCGATGTATTCGCCACGGCGCACGCGAAGGAGCGGGCGAACCGGATCGAGTCGCGATTGCTGGAACACACGCTGGAGCTGCTGCAGAGCACGCCGGGCACGGGGCGGGTGGAAACGCAGCTTCTGCTGCACCCCAAGGGGCAGTTCCGCGATGTATTCACGCGCAGCGGTTTTGAGTTCTATCCGCGCGTCTTCATGGAGCGGCAACTGCGCCGCGAGGCGCCTTCCGCGACACCACCGGTGCCGCCCTCGCTCCGCCTGCGACCCTGGCGGGAGAGTGACTTCGCGGCGGCGGGCCGCCTGATCGCGCTGGCTTACCAGGGACATCTGGACAGCGTGATCAACGACCAATACCGCACGACGGC
>DASZGZ010000027.1:0-4413 GCA_035938355.1 Acidobacteriaceae bacterium | reverse complement strand
CACCAGTGCCTGCGCCAGTGCCAGCCGTTGCTGCATCCCACGGGAGAAGCGCCGCACATCCCGCTTCCACTCCGTCAGGCCAACACGTGTCAGCACCTGCTCCATCGCCTCGCGCGTGGGCGTTACGTCATTCAACTGTGCAGCAAAGCGCAGCGCATCGAAGGCGTTGCCTGCGAAGAAGACCGGCGCATCCGGCACAAAGCCAAGCGATCGCCTCGCCTCCGCGTCACCGAATCGGCGGCCCATCAGTGAGCCGCTTCCGGAACTCGCCAGCAGGAAGCCGAGAGCAATCTGCATCGCCGTCGTCTTGCCCGCGCCGTTCGGTCCCACCAGTCCAACGATCTCGCCCGGCTCGACAGCGAAGCTTACGTCCGCGAGCGCCCGTGCGCTTCCGAAGCTCTTCGAGATGTGCTCAAAGACGAGCGCCGCCGGCATACCAGCATCTTAAATAATCATCATTGCAACTCCGTTCTAGCGGATTCCAGCGGGCAGATTTATTCGTCACACTCTGCGTGACTTGTCGTACACTCCGTTCCAAATCGCATCCGAGACGTCTCATCGCCCGACGTGCTGCCGAGCGGCATGAGGTGATAGATCGATCGCTGGAGGAAACATGTCGAGCGCAATGAGATCGACGGTAACGCTGCACGTAGTTGCAAGCCTGGATGGCTTCATCGCCAAGAAGGACAACAGCATTTCGTGGATGGACAGCCATGATGTCTACGAAAGAGGGGTGACTGACGACGGCGCCGAGGACCTCCAGTCGATAGACTGCTACGTCCTGGGTTCTCGCACCTATGAGCACGCGCTGCAACTCGGCTGGCCCTATGGTGATACTCCGACGGTCGTAGTAACAAATAGAGAATTGCCTTCCGCAAGGAAGAGCGTGGAGTTCTACTCGGGCGAGCTCAAGAGATTGGTGGGCGAGATACTCGCGCCTCGATACCGAAACATCTGGTTGGTGGGCGGGGCGATGTTAGGCCAAAGTTTTCTAAAGCTCGGCCTGGTGGATGAAATCAGACTGATGGTAGCGCCGGTCACATTAGGTGACGGACTGCACCTGTTCGGTGATTCCGGTACCGAGCAGAGGTGGCATCTGAAGAACGTAGTCCCTTACAAGAACGGCTACGTGGATTTATCGTACGGGCGAAATCTCGGATAAAGAAGCGTCTATGTGATTGATACAAGACGTATTACGATCCGCGCCGACTAAACCAGCATCGTGGCCGGATCGTATGTCAAGAAAGCAAAAGCCCCCAGCATTGAGCCGGGGGCTTGATTGGAAACTGCTACCTTACGGCGTTGCGTGCACCTTCACGAAGATGATGACCAGCGTGAATAGGGAGAGCGACTCCATGAAGGCGAGGCCGAGCGCCAGCAGCATCAGAATGCCAGGTCGCGCTCCGGGATTGCGCGCCAGCGCCTCAGTAGCCGAGGCAGTTGCGCGGCCCTGTCCAAGCCCGCAAAGGCCTGCAGCCAGTCCCATGCCTATACCGGCAGCGATCGAGGTCAGGCCAATGGCCATACCGTTTCCGCCCCCGGCGTCCTGTGCGAATGCCGGAGCGGCCAGGAACAGCACGCTTAGCATTGTGAAGAGGATTTGCAGTTTCCGCATTGTATTTCTCCGTAGCTCCCGAAAATGTACCGTCAGTGGGTGGTTGATGCTCACCGTGCTGGCACCCTCACGCTCACGGCCGATGCAGGCATAGCGGAAGCGGCTCCATGCCTGAAATGTCGGTTGAAAAACTCTAGTGCGCATCCGAGGTCGCCTGCCCCAGGTAGATCATCGCCAGCAGCATGAATATGTATGCCTGAATCAGCGATACACCAAGGTGCAGCCCAAGAAACACAGCCGGCAGCGCAATGGGAACGAGCGAGAAGAAGACCAGCGTCACCATGTCCCCGGCAAACATATTCGCGTAGAGACGGACGGTCAGCGAGAGGATGCGCGCTAAGTGCGAGACGATTTCGATCGGCAGCATCAAGGGAGCAATCCACCAGAGCGGTCCCACAAACTGCTTGAAATAGCCCGCCCCCTGCTCTCGAAGACCCTGGTAGTGGTAGTACAGGAATGTCAGTACCGCGACACCGAGCGGGACCCAGGGCTTCGCCGTAGGCGAGATAAAGCCGGGCAACAGGCCCAGTAAATTGCACAGCAGAATGAAGAGGAAGATGACGGTAACGAACGGGACATACCGTTCGAAGCCATGACCGATGATGGACTCGGCCTGCTCACTCACAAAGCCATGCACCATCTCGGCGATGTGCTGCGGGCCTGCCGGCTTCTCCACGCTCAGAGTCGCCCGCACCAGCACGAAGAAGAGCAGCAGCGCCAGAAAGACCGCCACTTCCATGGCAAATACGTTGTCGATGGGCCGCTGCGGATACTTGGCGTGCACATGGCATAGCGACAGCACGGCATTTGCCACGCCGGCAAAATAGTGGTTCAGGAAGGCTGTGAACGGAAGCTGGACTGGCATAGCTGTGTCGTAACAGTTCTTAAAGTAAAACTTGAAGGTTGGGTGAAAGGCCTATAGAGTCCAGGCGCGCAGCAGGCGAATCGACTCGATCATCAGCGCCACCACGGCCAGCCCCAGGCCCGCGCAAAGCGCGTACACCGAGCCCTCCAAACTCCTAAGGCTAACATAGAGAACGACTCCGGCGAGGATGAGCCGCAGGAAAAACCAGATCAGCAAGCCTCCAACCGGCTTACCCTTCCGTCCCTCGTTGAAGCGGCTCAACACCGCCAGCATCAGACGCTTCGTTTCATACAATCCCGTTGCCGCGATGAGAGCGCCCACCAGAAACAGGAGGGCCGACTGCCATCCCGCTGCGAGCCACACCGCGATGCCGCCCGCCACGCCGAGTGCGCCCACCCAACCCAGCGCATGGTTCAGCATTGCTTTCAGGTCCTGCTCGGTAAAGTCGCTCAATGGAGGGGCGTTGGGTTCCGTCATGTCACTGCTTCTGATAAGAATCGAGCCTCGCGCCGGTTCAATCTTTGCTCTGCGCCATGATGACGCGAAACATCTCTACAAATCCCGCCGCGGCGCCCAGGATCAGGCCCGGAATATAAATCCAGTGTTGGTGCAGCCACTTGTCCAGCCCGGCGCCGATCAGCCAGCCCACCACCGTTGCTACCGGGAGCATGAGCGCAAGCTGAATCAGCTTTTCCACCTGGACCAGCGACTTCATCGCGCCGTCCCGCCTTTGTCCCGCTCCGTCCAGCTTCGAACTTCCAGCGGCCTCTCTGTCCTCGCTGTCGTTCGCCATTGCGCCTGATTCCCTTCAGTCCTGCGTTGTTATACATCATCCCGGGACAGGCTTTCCCACTCGTTATACTGAGCTTTCATCCACCAATTGCATCACCTCGGAAGGAAGCAGAGTGTTCGAGTCAGAGTTCGAGCGCAGCCTGTTTGCGCTGCGGCAGGAGAAGCTCAAGCAGATTGCTGCATTGGGTCATGCCGCCTACCCCAATCACTACCGCACCACCCATGACATCCCCGCGTTGCGTGCGCATTTCGATGGTTCGACAGCAGAGCAACTCGAGGCCGAGCGCCCGCAGGTCTCGATCGCCGGACGCATCATGGCGATTCGCGCCCAGGGCAAAGCCGGCTTTGCGCAGCTCCAGCAGGGTGGCCAGCGACTGCAGATCTACGTGCGTCTCGATGCGGTAGGCGAGCAGGCCTTTCAGCTCTACAAGCTGCTCGACTTGGGCGACCACATCGGCGTCACCGGCTATCTCTTCCGCACCCGCACCGGCGAACTCACCGTCCACGTCGATACCATCGCCTTCCTCACCAAGTCCATGCTCGCGCTGCCGGAGAAGTATCACGGGCTGGAGGATGTGGAGCTGCGCTACCGCCAGCGCTATCTGGACCTGTTCATCAACACGGACGTACGCGCCGTCTTCGTGAAGCGCGCTCAGGTGTTGCGCGCGATTCGCCGCTTCTTCGATGAGCGCGGCTATCTCGAAGTCGAGACACCGATGATGCAGTCCATCGCCGGTGGCGCCATGGCGCGGCCCTTCGTCACACATCACAATGCGCTGGATATGTCGCTCTTCCTGCGCATCGCTCCGGAGCTCTACCTCAAGCGCCTCGTCGTCGGCGGCCTGGATCGTGTCTACGAGATCAATCGCAACTTCCGCAACGAAGGCGTCTCCACGCAGCACAACCCCGAGTTCACCATGCTCGAGTTCTATCAGGCCTACACCGACTATCAGGGTCTGATGGATCATACGGTAGAGTTGCTGAAACAGACCGCGATGGATGCGGTAGGCGAGCAGGCCTTTCAGCTCTACAAGCTGCTCGACTTGGGCGACCACATCGGCGTTACCGGCTATCTCTTCCGTACTCGCACCGGCGAACTCACCGTCCACGTTGATACCATCACCTTCCTCACCAAGTCCAT
>DASZGZ010000026.1:0-5714 GCA_035938355.1 Acidobacteriaceae bacterium | reverse complement strand
ACGTGGGCAGGTGCAGACGATGCGGTCGTCCTTCATCGGGCTGGTGAGCGGCTTGCTCTTCTCCATCCTGCTCGTCTATCTGCTGATTGTCGTCAACTTTCAATCGTGGCTAGACCCGTTCATCATCGTCGCCGCGCTGCCTGCGGCACTGGCCGGGATCGTATGGATGCTCTTCCTCACCGGAACGCACGTCAGCGTTCCGGCGTTGACCGGCTCCATCATGTGCATGGGCGTGGCCACGGCAAACTCGATCCTGGTGGTTTCCTTCGCCAAGGAACAGCTGGAGGAGAATGGCGGCGATGCCACCCGAGCCGCGCTTGCCGCAGGATTCACGCGCTTTCGTCCGGTGCTGATGACAGCGCTGGCCATGATTATCGGCATGGTGCCGATGGCGCTGGGGCTGGGCGACGGCGGCGAGCAGAACGCCCCGCTCGGCCGTGCCGTGATCGGCGGGCTCATCTTCGCCACCGTTGCTACTCTCTTCTTCGTACCCACCTTCTTCAGCGTGCTGCATGGCGCGCTGGAGCGCCGCCGCCGTGCCCGGGAGAACCGGAACGGCCGCAACTCCGGAAGCGTCAACCCCGGATCACTCGAGGACCATGAGCGAGCCTAACCACACACCGCAAACTACACGCCCACACGGTGAGCACGGCGAATCCGTGCCTCCGTCCAGTGTCTCGGGTCGCACCGCCGCCATCGTCATTGTGCTGCTGCTCATTGTGGGCGCCGTCATCGCTATTGCCGGCATCTTCCATCGGCAGAGTGCCCGGCAGGCTCTCGCGGCCGAGACGAATGCGCTTGCGGCCCCGAATGTGCTGCTCTCGAAAGCCAAGAGCGCCTCGCCGAATTCCGAGATCGTGCTTCCCGGCAATATGTTCGCCTACGAGGATGCGCCGATCTACGCGCGCACCAGCGGCTACCTGAGCCATTGGTACTTCGACATCGGCGCGCATGTGCGTAAGGGACAGTTGCTGGCGGTGATCAGCTCACCTGAAGTGGATCAGCAACTGCTGCAGGCACGTGCCGATCTGGCTACGGCTCAGTCCAACGCCTCCTACGCCAAGAGCACGGCGAAGCGCTATCAGGGCCTGCTGGGACAGGATGCTGTAACCCAGCAGGACACGGAGAACTTCACCACGCAGGCGGCGTCGTCCAATACAACGGTGCAGTCGCAAATTGCAAATGTGCAGCGGCTGGAGCAGTTGACTTCGTTCGAGAAGATCTACGCACCCTTCAATGGAGTCGTGACCTCGCGTAGCATCGACATCGGTCAGCTCATCGACCAGGGGGCAGCCAAAGAACTCTTCCACATGTCTTCCACGGATGTGCTGCGCGTCTACGTGAATGTGCCACAGGTCTACTCCCGCGACGCGCTGCCGGGGACCAAGGCGCAGCTCACCTTCGCAGAGTATCCGGGCCGCACTTTTGAAGGCACGCTGGTTCGCACGGCGAAGTCCATCGACGTCGCTTCGCGCACCCTGCTGGTGGAGGTGGACGTGGATAACCGCAAGGGTGAACTGACGACCGGGGCATATACCGAGGTCCATCTGAAGGTGGGGCGGCCGGTCTCGACAGTGGTCATTCCAGTCTCGACGCTGCTCTTCCGGAAGGAAGGATTGCAGGTTGCGACCGTCCAGCACACGAGCGACGGGGACATCGTGAAACTGGTACCCATCACCATTGGGCACGACGATGGCGACACGGTGCAGGTGGTGAGCGGCCTTGATCCGAATACGCCCGTGGTCAGCAATCCACCCGACTCGGTGGTCGATGGTGAAAAGGTGCATGTCCTCGAAGGTCCGGGCGGCGGAAAGCAGGGGCAGGGACAGTGAGCCCTCAGCGATCCAAATCGTTACGAGACGCCGCACTGGCCACGTGTACATCGGGCGCGTTGACGCTCCTGCTGTTTGTGGGTGGCTGCAAGGTGGGCCCGAACTACAGGACGCCCAGCGCGGCGATGGCCCCCTCGTTCAAGGAACAAGCGATGGAAACGCCTCCGCCAAGCGAGCCAGGCGTGGGCTGGAAGCACGCGCAGCCCAGCGACGACAAGCTGCGCAGCAAGTGGTGGGAGTCCTATAACGATCCGCAGCTCAACGCGCTGGAAGAGCGCGTCGTGGTTTCCAACCAGAACCTGAAGGCCGCGATGGCACAGTACACGCAGGCGTCGGCGGCGGTGCAGCAGTTTCGCTCCAACCTTTTTCCTACGCTCTCGGCGGGGCCCAGCTACTCGCGCACATCTGTGTCGCAGAACCGACCCTTCGGCGTGCCCACCAAAGGCAATCCGTACACCGATCTGATCGCGAGCGGCTCGGCAACGTGGGAGCCTGACCTTTGGGGCAACATCCGCCGCACCGTCCAGGCGGCGCGCGCCAACGCGCAGGCCTCTGCCGCGGACCTGGCCAATGTGCAACTCAGTCTGCAGTCCGAGCTGGCGATGGATTACTTCGAGCTGCGCGGGCTGGACACGCAGAAGCAGCTGCTCGACGACACCATCCAGTCGTATCAGCGCTTCCTTCAACTGACCATATCGCGCTTCCACGGTGGCGTGGCTACCGATGCGGACGTGGCCCAGGCTCAGACGCAACTGGACCAGACGATAGCGCAGGACATCGATGTGGGCGTGCAGCGCGCGCAGTTTGAGCACGCGATCGCCACACTCAGCGGCCAGCCCGCATCAAGCTTTTCGCTTGCCCCGGCTCCGCTCACTCTCGCACTGCCCACGTTTCCCGTAGGCGTGCCGTCGGAGCTGCTGGAGCGGCGTCCCGATGTGGCAGGCGCGGAGCGCCGCGCAGCAGCAGCGAATGAGCAGATCGGCATCGCGATCGCCGCTTACTATCCCCAGGTGAGTCTCGGCGGCACCGGCGGATTCGAGTCGTCGCGGGCAGGAAATCTCTTTCAGGGGCCGAGCTCGCTGTGGTCGCTTGGCGGGTCGGCAACCGAGCTGCTCTTCGATGCGGGCCGCCGTCACGCGATTACCGTGGAAGCGCGCGCCGGCTATGACGTGCAGGTGGCGAACTACCGCCAGACGGTGCTGCAGTCGTTTCAGGATGTGGAAGACCAGCTGGCCGCATTGAACATCCTGAACGAGGAAGCAGCCGCGCAGCAGAAGACGGTCGCGGACGCGGAACGCTCGCTGCAGATTTCACTCAATCAATACAAGGGTGGCCTGGTTACCTATCTCCAGGTGATCACAGAGCAGGCCATTGAGTTGGCCAATCGGCGCACAGCCGCGGACATCACCACGCGCCAGTTCGCGGCCAGTGTGCAGCTGGTGAAAGCGCTGGGCGGCGGCTGGGACAACACGCAGCTACCGCATCCGTAAAGCTTAGCTAGTCGCTTTGCGGCGCGGCCGGATGCAGAGGCAGCAGGTCCGTGGCAAAGACCTGCTGGGCGTCGGATGCTCCCACGACGTAGAGCACGAAGCGGCGGTCGGTATCGTTGCGCTCTTCGAAGAGGAGATTGGCACGCCCATCGCCGCGAGGATCGACGGCATCGATAAGCTTCATCCGGGGTGTCACGTCCAGACGCGTGTCGTCCGTAATGGAGTGCCACAACACCTGAATCTTGCCGTAGATGTCCTGCAGCGCAATCATCGCGATGGAGCGAGTGCCGGCGGCTTCATGCGCCGTCAGCACCAGCGTCGCGCCACTGCCATAGGTGAGCGCAAAGGCGCTGAAGTGCACATCTGTCAGCGGAAGCTCCAGAGGCTTGGGTTTTGCCCGCGATGCAGTCTTGTGAGCCGCTGGCTTTTGCGCCGTGCCGGGGTGAGCTGCCGGCGGCGCCTTTTTCGCGGTGCTGGTGGATGCTGCAGAGGATTGTGCTGCCAGTAAATGCACCGCTTGCGCTTCCAGCTCCTTCTGCGCATTCGCAGCGTCCTCGGGGCTGCCCCAGTCAAAGGCAAAGGACTGTTTGCCCGTGGTGCCTGCATCGGAGACGGCGACGGTCTGGCCCATGGCTACCGGCGTGATCTCCAGCGGTCTGGGCTCGTCCTTCAGGTCCTGCGGCTTGCCATGCGAAAGATGAGGACGATCCGCATCGGCCCCCTTGCTGGGAGTTTCCGGCGGCGCGACGGCGGCCTGTGGCTGCGGGGTTGCGCTGTCCTCCGGCCTGCGCCGCAGCCGGGGGCGGTCCGGATCCACCGGCGCTGACGATGCCTGGGATGTATCCGAAGCTTTGCCCGAGGAGCCAGAGCCTGCGCCTGTGCCTGCGGTGCCAGTCGTGTTTGCGGGGTTTGTGCTCTGGTCGCGGCGCACAAAGTGCGGCTTGTCTTCGTCGTCGGACTTGTCCCGCACCACCGTGGGCGGATTGCGCGACGGGTGCAGCTTCTTCGGGGGAGGCGGCAGGTAGGGCTTCCAGTCGCCGAAGCCGAACCAGTCGTTGCCAATCTCGCGCGCGCCAGCGATATCGAACCAGCCTTGGGGCAGACCCGATCCTTCGACCTCATACTCGGTGCCGCTATCGAGCGCCAACGGCACCGGACGAGCCAGGTAGAGGCCGCCATCCTGCAAGCGATCTCCGTCGAAGAGCGACACCGGCACCAGCCGGGTTGCATTGGGACGATTGCGGTCGCCGGTCCACTCCAGCACTGCGACAGCACGCAGCGTCGACGACGCAGCGGGTTTCTTCTGCGTGTCGATATGCCCGGGATACTGCGCCCAGAGCATGCCGGCGCATCCCAACGCGATGGCAGCAGCCCCCGCGATCCAGAAGCAGCTACGTGTCGATCTACAATTCACGGCACACCCCGCAGCCACAAGCCTGCAGCTACCATGGTAGTGGTTCGGAAACAAAGATACAGCCGTGGAGGAAGCGTCATGCAGGTCGGAGATACGGTCGAGGACTTCACCTTACAGAATGAGAACGACGAAACAGTGCACCTGAAGGACTTTAGCGGCAAACCGGTCGTGCTCTTCTTCTATCCCCGCGCCGATACGCCAGGCTGCACCATTGAGGCCTGCGGCTTCCGCGATACCTTCAGAAAGCTGCAGAAGGCGGGCGTCGTGGTGCTCGGCATCTCGCGAGACACGCCCAAGGCGCAGAAGAAGTTCAAGGAAAAGTACGACCTGCCTTACACGCTCCTTGCAGATGTAGACGAAGAAGTCTGCAATCAGTTTGGCGTGATGAAGGACAAAAATATGTATGGCAAGAAGGTGCGGGGCATCGAGCGGACGACTTTTCTGATCGGCCCGGACCGCAAGCTGACCCGCATCTTCGCGAAAGTAAAGCCGGAGGGCCATGCTGAAGAGGTGCTTGCAGCCGTGAAAGCGGACGCCAAACACTAGTTCGGCTTACCGCTCACCCCCGCAGAACTCCGGCCTTCATTCCATCACAGCAGTGAGACGCCGCGCGTGAATGTTGCTTATCGCGTAGTGAAGGTCAACGTGGTTTCGGCGGGAAGCTTCGCCTGACGCTTCCCGGTCGCGAGTGCGCCGACGGTGCCTGCACCCGCCCCAACCAGGGCGCCGATTCCCGCTCCCTTGCCGCCACCCGCCAATCCGCCAATCAAAGCGCCGGCGGCAGTGCCGCCACCAACTTTCGTCACGTTGCTCTTCGTATGCCCCTCGCCATCGCGAGTGATCGTGTCCGTGTTCACCGACACGCCATTCACGTCTGTGAGTCGTACGGAAAGAACGCCGGGCGCATGCAACCGGCCGGAGTCCTTGGCCTCGCTCACCACACCAGTCACTGGCGAACCGCTCCGCGCCAGAACCTTG